>JAYVYF010000219.1:0-1714 GCA_043784585.1 Burkholderiales bacterium | reverse complement strand
CAAAATCGAAACTGGTCAATCCCGACGCCAGGCCAAGCGTGAATGATGAAGAATCTCGGCGCATTTTATTTGGACAAGATAAAAGCGTCGTTAAGTAAGCGCTGCAGTGAATCGCAATCAACTCGCGCGCTGCGCGGTGGCGCGTTCACCTGTTATTGAGCAAATAAAGTTTTCATGCATTTTCTTCGCGTGTCACCGCGCTACTTTCAGCTTGTGCTCCATTCGGGCGCTAGATAATTCAGAGTGAAGCGCCAAATGTTACTACGGCAGTGGCCACCATCTGGACCGTTTTGGAGCTCGTCCGTTGAGTTGTGGATAGATCAATACAAATAAATGTCTGTAATGAAACATGATGACGCAGTTTATTCAGCGCACAGTTGGCATCACCACGAAGCCCAGAACAACGATCGGCAAGAGTCACCACATATGAGTGCAGGGGGTTTAGCGCGATTGTTGGCGACCATGTTTGTGGTTATGTCGACCATCGGCACTGCTGCGCCAGCAACAACACTAACACCAACAAATATATCCAAAACATCTGCCGGCGGAGCGAAGCCCATGTCACAAATTGCCGAAGGTACATTCGACGTAAAACTGATTGCGCAGGCGGCGGAACCTGCGGGTGGTGAATCGATTAGCCGCATGTTAGTGGACAAGCGTTTTTACGGCGTGCTGGATGCAACCAGCAAAGGGCAAATGCTGGCGATGCGAACCGCCGTGGAGGGCTCGGCAGGGTACGTAGCGATGGAAGTGGTGACCGGCAAGCTGGAAGGACGCCAGGGCAGTTTTGTGTTGCAACACAGCGGCACTATGCATCGCGGCGCGCCCACGCTGACATTAACGGTGGTGCCGGATTCGGGAACCGGCGAGCTTGCGGGGATTGCAGGCTTTATGGCGATTGATATCGCGGAGGGAAAACACAACTATCGGTTTGAATATAGTTTTGCGAAAACTAAGTGATGCTAGTGTGAATGCAAATCGATAGAAATGAGCGCCTACCAATTAAAAAGCCGCACGAAAATTCGCGCGGCTTTTTTGTGTTGAGTGCGGGAGGATTTCTGGCTACTTGGTTTTCTCCATCACTACTTTAATAAAGGCGTTGTATTCCTCAACCGATACATTGCCCGCCTCGATATGCGCGTCGGCGGCGCGGCGCATTTCGGTCGAATAGGCCGTCAGGCAATCGCGGTAGGTGGCGAGCGCCGCGTTGAGTTCTTTCAGTTCGTCGTTCGTCTTCGGCTTGCCAGCCACTTCAGGTTTGACGCAGCTGTGCTTGGGCACGTTAATGGGTTTCAGCGCTGGGGCGGCAGGTGCAGCTACCGGTGCTACTGCGGGTGCAGGCTTGCTGTCTTGCGCAAAGGCGGGAGCGGCGGCAGCAATGAGGGCTATTGAAACAAGGGCGGAGAGTTTGTTCATGTTCAAAATCTTTCGTGAAATTAAAAAATAGGGATCAAAAGCCGTCGGGCAATGGAATGCAGGAACTAAATCGTAAACTAATCTTGGGGAGTTGGAGAAATCACTAAAGATGAAAAAATCTATCATCAAACCCCAGCATTGGCGGGCATTTGCAAGAAAAACTGCTTGTTAAGTCCCCCCTACACTAGGGTTTGAAATATGGAAACTTCTAAAATCCCCTAATTCCCTCGTCATTCGCATATCGCGATTTTTTTGCAACGCGCCCGATCAACTATTTATGTTTCCATGATTGATGTCG
>JAYVYF010000218.1:0-22442 GCA_043784585.1 Burkholderiales bacterium | reverse complement strand
AAAAATGAAAAAAAGCTCGCTAGCCAGAAATGGAACTAACCGCATCTCTCGATTTGCACTTGGGTTGGTGGGCACGGTCAGTTTGGTGCTGCTGGCAGCGCTCTCGACTGCGGGTGCCCAGAGTGCGCAAGCGGGTGAACAAAGCTTCGCCCAGCGCAACGTACAAACAAGTTCCATGGGCCTAGATGACGCGCGCCATTTGCTTAGCCGGGTAGGGTTCGCAGCCACTAGCGCGGACATTCAGGCGTTTGCAAAAATGACCCGGTTCGAGGCTGCTGATCAATTAGTAAAGGGTGCGACGTCAGTAGCAGTGACACCCGCGCTGCCGTGGGTGGATGAATTGCCGCTTTCGCCTGCGAAGCGACAAACCATGTCGCGCGAAGAAAACCAGGCTGAGCGGCGACGCAATAACGAGCGCACTTTCGAGCTGCGTGATTGGTGGTTTCGAGAAATGTTGAACACGCCATCGCCACTAACCGAAAAAATGACCTTGTTCTGGCATAACCACTTTGCCACCAGCCAGCAAAAGGTTCGCTTTGCGGCCTATATCTATCGCCAAAATACGTTGCTGCGTCGTAACGCGCTCGGCAATTTTGCCAACATGCTGCATGAAATGTCGCGCGATCCTGCAATGCTGATTTACCTAGACGGCGCGAATAGTCGCAAGCAGCAGCCAAATGAAAATTTCGGTCGCGAAGTGATGGAATTATTCACGCTGGGCGAGGGCAATTACACTGAGAAAGATATTAAGGAAGTGGCCCGCGCGTTTACGGGGTGGAGCGTTGATCGCGAAACGGGTCAGTTCATGTTTCGTAAAGCGATTCATGACCATAACGATAAAACCATATTTGGCAAGACTGGTAATTTCGAGGGCGATCAAGTGCTGGACATGATTTTGAATCGCCCGGAAACGGCTCGGTTCATTACCGATAAATTATGGCGTGAATTTGTCTCACCGAAACCTGATGAGAAAGAAGTTAAACAACTCGCTGCAATTTTCCAGGCAAGTGGTTACAACATTGGCAAACTGATGCGGCTCATTTTGTCGAGTGATGCTTTTTACACGCTTGATAACCGCGCTACCTTGATCAAATCGCCGGTTGAATTTGTGGTGGGCACGTTGAAAACATTTGATATCGAAACTCCGAACTTGAGACCGTTTGTGCTTACTGCGGCGTTGTTGGGCCAAAACGTTTTTGCGCCACCCAACGTAAAAGGTTGGCCGGGTGGTGAGGCTTGGATCAACACGGCAACATTGCTGGGGCGCAAGCAATTGCTGGATCGTTTGTTTCGCAACGAAGACAGGATGGAAGTGACGATGCGTGCCATGGACGACATGGCTGCGCGCATGGGTGAGGGAGGGCAAGGGCAAATGCAAGGCCCACTCGGCAAAGAAGGCCGTATGGCGCAGCAGACGGGGCCCTCCATGGGCGGCATAAAGTGGAATCTGAATGCTTGGACGCAGCGCTTTGTAGATCAGCGCGGGCCCAACGCGATGCAAGACATGACTCGTCTGGTGCTGGCGATTTCACCGCAAACGGCTTCACCCGCGCCGATGCTGACATTGGCCAGTTCAGCCGTTGACCCGGCCATGAACAAACCTGCTGATTGGGCGCGCCAGTTGGTCGCGGACCCCGCATACCAATTGAAATAAAGTCGCTTGGCTCAATACGAATCTCAAGGAGAATAACAATGAACAGGCGCAATTTTTTAACATCGAGTTTAATCGCCGCCGGTGTGCCATTGGTGGGGCAATATCATGGCGTGGCCTGGGCCGCACCTTCACCGGTATTAGCAGGCGCGGCGGGTGCCGACAGCAACATACTCAACAACACGCCGTATAAAAATTTGTTGTTGTTGATCGAGCTAAAAGGTGCGAACGACGGCCTGAATACCGTCATCCCCTACACCGATCCTGAATACGCGAAACTGCGGCCGCGAATCGCTATCGCCAGCGACCAAGTGATTAAAATTTCTGATCGCGAAGGACTCCACCCCAGCCTTACTCCGCTGATGCCGCTGTGGCAAAACAACGAACTGGCGGTGGTGCAGAGCGTGGGTTACCCGGTGCCGAATCTATCGCATTTCAGATCGATCGATATCTGGGATACAGCCTCAAAAAGCGAGGAGTATCTCGATGCGGGCTGGCTGGCACGCACCTTCGCCGCCTCGCCCGTACCCAGGCAATTCGCGGCTGATGGCGTGGTGGTGGGCTCCGGCAATATGGGGCCGCTATCGGGGGTCGGCGTACGTTTAATTACGTTGGCTGATACGCAACAGTTCTTGCGCCAGGCAAAACTCGTGCAGCCGAAAGGCGATGAGCGTAACGCGGCGTTAAAGCACATCATGTTCGTTGAAAGCGAGATTGTTCACGCGGCTTCCAAGCTGGACACAAACTATCAATTTAAAACCGAATTCCCGAAAAGCGGATTCGGCAATCAAGTGCGGACTGCCGCGCAAATGGTGGCCAGTAATGCGGGAATGGCAACGATCCGCCTGACCCTTGGCAGCTTCGACACGCATGCGGGCCAGTTAGGGACGCATGCGAACCTGCTCAAGGAGCTCGCCGAAGGAATCAGTGCATTCAAAGCGGCGATGCTCGAACTAAATCGCTGGGATTCAACGATGGTAATGACCTATTCGGAATTTGGCCGCCGCCCCAAAGAAAATCAGAGTGGCGGCACCGATCACGGCACCGCCAGTGCCCATTTTGTCACCGGTGGTCGCGTCAATGGCGGCCTTTACGGCCAGGCGCCGCAATTAAACCGTCTGGATGGCAGCGGCAATCTTGCCTTCGCGGTTGATTTCCGCAGCCTGTACGCCTCGGTCATTGACCAGTGGTGGACAGGGAATTCTACGAAAATTTTGCACGGCAAGTTCGAGAAATTGTCGCTGCTTAAAACCTAGGCGAGCCTATTTCAAGAGGTCGTTTACACCGACCAATTTATAACCTTGCATCTGGTTCACAAAATGACGCAGCCAATAGTTATGGCCGGCACCAAAGACCACCAAAATTTTATCGCCGGGTTTCGCCGCCAGGTTTAATTTGGCAAAAATTTTTGCATTACGCTGATACCAGCCCACGTTTAATTCAGCACCGGGCTGTTTTTTACTGTCACCGACTGCGAGCGCAGGATAGTAAAAGCTTTCCATTTCTTCCTTCGCCCGCTGAGGTGCATTAAGTCCGATCAGCAGCTAGCGCACGCTGCGGGGTTTTTGTGCGGTTTCAAACTCCGCCGTGATCTTTGTCCCTTACGCGCGCCCGGCTGTCAGGAGTGCTTCCTGCTGGTTCGCTTTGGCAAAGGCATCCACTTTGTTATACGGGAAATAGTCGATAGTCTCGCTCTGCTCATCAATCGCATAAACCAGTTTGTGACCTAATTGGTTTGCGAGCCGATACGCGATCTGAATTATTTCGTTGGCATCGGATTTGAGTGAATCCGGCGTAAATTTATCGAAATCGGTGGTCGTCATATCCGGCCCGTTCGCGCTCATTTTCACCGCGACTTTGTTTGGCTTGAATTTCGCCAGACGGTTGGCCACCCCTACCAACTGCTTTTGCTTCTCCGCCGTAAGCACGCTATCCACTTTTGCGTTGTCGATGTCACGGCCTGGGTTGCCCATATGATGTGCGCCCAGGATCATGACTTTGATGGGTCGCGGCCCTGTGCCGACAGCGGGCGCAGCGCCAATTGTAGTTAGGCAAAGAGCCGCAATGAACAGCCTTGTGTTACGCGCGGTCAGTGTTAATTTCACGTTTTGCATCATGTTCCCTTGCGGTTTGTTAGTTACGTCGCAGCGTGCGGTTCCAACAAATCTTGCCGTCCAAGACTTTGTTTCATTAATGTGCACCAGTGCTGATGAACTTGGCGGAAACTTGCGCGGCGATTAGTCATTAAATTCTAGCGAGTAACAACAACATGACAAATACAACAACGGCGATTATTTAGTGGTGCAGCCCGTTCTGGAGAAAGTGTATAAAAACCGTTCGTCGAAATTCTCAAAACAAAAATCGTAGGCCCGATCGGCTAAAAATGCTGGAATGCTCAGCAACGATAATCGCCAATTCCGAGCTAACAAGCCGCGGCGCGCGATTGCCGAAGGCTATGCGCTTGCCGAGGGAAAGTTTGTGCCCGAACCCAACATCGCAATTGAAAATTTCGGCGCTGCAGGTGCAATGTATTCGAACGCGAGCGATCGGGCCAAATTTGCGAGGGCCCTCATTCGCGGTAAATTGCTGTCTCCAGAATCCACCTAGACCATGCTGACCGGTGATAGCAAACTCGGCTGCATCGCAATTGGCGCCCGGGTATTTCCGCTGCAACTCGACAACGCGAAGTCAACACCGATCCAGCCCGCTCCTGAAATGCTCTCGCGCGATGGTGAAATCGGCACTTTCAAACTATTGCTCATGGTCGATACCAGACGGGCCCGTGTGATCATGCTGATGACGAATCAAGCGCCCAATCCGATTGTCGCGGTCTGGATCAAAGACGGTCTCATGTATGACTTATTGAAGGTTTGGTATCAGAAGGAATAGGATCCTGATCGCTGCCAGCTGGCTGAATTAAAGTGGCCAAGGATTCAACAGTTGCGGGCATCGCGCAAAAACCTGCCGCGTGCGCGTCGCAATGATAAGCCGTGGCATTGGGCGATAGCCGTAATAGTGCTGGTCATCACGGGCACGGGCCGCCTTGACAGCTTTGCGCGAGCGGCAGGTGTTTTAAGATGCCAACGACTGAATGCCGGCATTTCGGCATGGCCACCTTTCTGTGCGCAGTAATGAAGAAATTTTGAGGCTTCGAGAAGTTTTCCTACGCCGCACCAAATAGCGCCAGCGCCTCAAGGCACGCATCACGATGATGTTTTCCTCTCGCCGGAGCGATGGAATTTCCTGGCAATTTTAAGCCGTAGGGCAATTGCGCGCGCTCCGCTTCCAGTACCCACCAAGTGAGCCGCGAGAGCCGTTGTTCGACGTCTATCCCGGCTAGCGCGTCGTAATCGAGCCACAGGTCGGCGCTCGTCATTGAGCCGAATTCCTTGACCAGCAACCCTTGTCCACGTGCGAGTGCTTTCCACGCAATTTGTCTGGGCGTGTCGCCAGGCTTATAGGTGCGCAACGATTGAAAATCATCGTCGCCTGCAATCGGAATATTGCCTTCGCTTTTCGAGCGCGCATCAATCGGTAGTGCGCCCGCGCCGGGGTCAGGCCGGGGATAGACCAGACAGCTGGTGCCGAAATCGACATACGACCATGCATGGAACAGGCCGACCGGATATTCGGTAAATATTTCAAGCCTGCCCACTGCCATGCGGCCACGCTTTTCGGCGGCTACAGGAATATAAATGGTCGCGGTAGCGTCGAGCGGTATGTCACCAAACTGTGGCACAGTCACGCGAATTTTTGCGCGCGTTACACCCACCGCGAAACGCGGGATGGATGGGTTTGAAAGCACTAGGGCGAATTGTGCAGTCTCGCCTGCAAATACCGGATCGACCATGCCGGGACTGATGGACAAGCGAGCCAGATTGCGGAATGTGTGCAGCATCGAAATACTGACCATGCCGCCGAGCAAAAACGTGAGTAAAAATCCCAACGACAACGTGTAGTTGATTGAGGTCAGCAATAGCAGGAGCAAGACAAATGCGAAGAAATAACCAGTGCGCGAAGGCAAAATAAAAATCCGTCGCTGAATCAGCTTGACGGGCGCCGCCTCCGGAAATTTGGCGCGAAAAATCCAGTCGGCGATGCGCTGGCGCAACGTAAATCTGAAATCGCTTAAAAAACCGGTTGGCACTTCAGGGGATGGCGACATTTTTCATCAAATCTTGTGCGGCATCGAGCACCTTACCTTCGCCGGATGCGAGGCTGGAAGCGGGTCTGAGGCGGTGGCCGACGACCGATGGAGCAATCGCCTGAACGTCTTCCGGCAGTACTTGATTCCGGCCGCTCATCAGCGCCCAGGCTTGCGCGGCGCGCAGCAGCGCCAGACCGGCACGAGGACTCAAGCCCATTTCATAGCGGGCCGAATCGCGGGTGAAGCTGATCAGCGCCAGAACATAATCAACCAGCGCATCTGAGACGAAAATCTGCGAGACAACCTTTTGTAAATGAATCAGTTCTTCCACTTTCATGGCAGGTGTGATGGATGCGATAAGGTCGCGCCGATCAATGCCTTTCAACAACGCCCGTTCGGCAACTTTGTCGGGATAGCCTAATTTGATTCGCATCAGAAAACGATCCAGCTGAGACTCAGGCAACGGAAAAGTGCCAATTTGATGAGATGGATTTTGCGTCGCAATAACAAAAAATGGCTCCGGCAATGGCATGGTTTCGCCATCCGCTGTGACCTGATGTTCTTCCATTGCTTCTAGCAACGCGGACTGTGCCTTGGGCGATGCACGGTTGATTTCGTCGGCCAGTATCACCTGCGAAAAAACCGGGCCCGGATGAAATCTAAAACTTGATGAATCACGGTCAAAAATCGATACGCCGACAATATCGGCGGGCAGCAAATCGCTGGTGAATTGAATGCGCTGGTAATGCAAGCCAAGCAGGCTCGCAAGGACGTGCGAAAGGGTGGTTTTACCTACACCGGGCACGTCTTCGATCAGCAAATGGCCGCGCGCTAGAATGCAGGCCATTGCCAAGCGAATTTGCTGATCTTTGCCTAGAATGATTTCACCAGCACGTTGCATCATGGTATTGAGTGCCACGGTGGGTGACCTGCTGGCAGACAGATGTGGTGTGGCGTGCGATGCCGATTCAGGCGCTGAACCGGCAGGGTGTTGTTTTTTTTCGAAAAGCATAGCGCTTGGTTTCCGCAGATGTGGTTAAATTTTTGAAGAGGATAAATTGACAGCAGATTGACGATGCGCGTGTCTTGCCCTGATTATAGCGATGCCTTTGATCCTCACGTTCAGACGAGTGCGCGAGATTCAGGTTGCAAATGGATTTCGAGAGACTATCTATGATTGGTCTACGACGATCTGGTTATTTCGGCGAAAATAATAGTGACTGAAACATACTTAAGCTTGTTTTCAAAAATTCAGCAGGAGATCAACGCTATGGCCACCGCATTTATTACCCACCCGAGTTTCCTTAAACATGAAATGGGCGCACACCATCCAGAATGTCCGCAACGCCTGCAAGCGGTTTACGACGAGTTTGATCGTACTGGCTTGATCGGCAGGCTGGACAAAATTGAGGCCCCGCTTGCCAGCCGTGAGCAACTTGCGGCGGCCCACAATAGCGACTATGTGGACTCAATTTTTGCCGCAGCACCTGAGTACGACTACGCCTACCTTGATCCCGATACCGCCATGAATCCGCACACGCTGGAGGCAGCACAGCGGGCATCAGGTGCCGTCATTTGCGGGGTGGATAGGGTCATGTCGGGTGAATCTGATAATGCATTTTGCGCGGTGCGCCCGTGTGGGCATCACGCGACCTACGACCGTGCCATGGGTTTTTGCATTTTTAATAATGTGGCGGTCGGCGCGGCGCATGCGTTGCAGGCGCACAAACTGGACCGTGTGGCGATACTGGATTTCGATGTTCATCATGGTAACGGTACGGAAGATATCTTTCATGATGACGAGCGTGTCATGTTGTGCTCCAGCTTCCAACATCCTTACTATCCCGGCACGGGCGCTAATTCCGGCAACGCGCATATTATTGCGACGCCACTGTCGGCCCGTAGCAGCGGGGCGGAATTTCGTCGTGCCGTTGACGCCACATGGTGGCCGGCACTAGCCCGGTTTCAACCACAGCTCATCATTATTTCGGCCGGTTTTGATGCTCACGCTGACGATCCGCTGGCGTATTTGCAGTTGCATGAGGACGATTACGTTTGGATTACCAAACGTATTCTCGATGTGGCCGATCAATTTGCAGGGGGAAGGCTTGTGTCTGCGTTGGAAGGAGGCTATCACTTCGATGCTCTCGCACGCAGCGCGGCGGCGCATGTATCGGCGCTGTTGAGAGATGCAGCGTGAAGGCAATAAATTCGTCGACCAGAATTTGCAAAACGCGATTGTTCCCAAGGGCACAATTGGCATTATTGGTGCTGGCGTTGCTTTTTCATGTCACAGTATGGGCGCAAGCTGGATCGGCAAATCCGGTTTCATCCTCAACTGCGCCGTCAATATTGTTGGCAAATGTGTTGGGAAAGAATATCGATGTCACGAAATATCTGGTTAGTGAAAAATACGACGGAGTGCGTGCGATCTGGGATGGCAAGGTGCTTAAATTTCGCAGCGGTCGAGTGGTTAATGCGCCAGCTTGGTTTGTTGCAAAACTTCCACCGGAAAGTCTGGATGGTGAGTTGTGGTTGGCGCGCGAAAAGTTTGAAGTGCTGAGCGGGATCGTTCGCAAAGCTGAACCGCTGGATGCTGAATGGCAACAAATCCGCTACATGGTGTTTGAGTTGCCGGATGGCGCAGGCACGTTCGCCGAGCGCGCGCTGCATATTCAAAAAATTGTTGAGAAGGCTCATTTCTCCCAGCTGGTCGCCGTTACGCAAACGCCCATCGCCAGCCGCGCCGCGCTCCAAAAGCAATTTGATGAGATTGTCGGCAATGGCGCAGAAGGCTTGATGCTTCACTTCGCCAATGCACCGTATATTGCCGGTCGCAGTGACGTTTTGCTCAAACTAAAACCGTTGCTCGATACCGAAGCTAAAGTTATAGAGCACGTTCCCGGACGTGGAAAATATCGGGGCTTGATGGGGGCATTGCGTGTAGAAATGCCCGACGGCAGGCGTTTCAATATCGGTACAGGCTTTACCAACAGCGTGCGCAGCAACCCACCGCCCATCGGAGCCATGGTCACCTACACATACCCGAGTCTTACAAAAACTGGCTTGCCTCGATTTGCCAGCTACCTTCGTATTCGCGAGACTTTCTAGATATTTTTAATTCCTTAAAAAGCAAAACAAAGGGATATGTTTCGCGTTTACGTTTTTCGTTCGTGTGTGACGTGATATGCCGTTTATTTTTTGCGCCGATGTTCTGCGTATGTGCCGCATTTTTGTCTTAACAAACGGCGTTTTTTGCGGCAATGCAACATAAAAGACGTAACAATTATCAACATATTTGTCATCGTATTCGGCTAACATATCGTTACAACTTTGGGTAGCCATAAAAATTATTCATGCATCGCCGAAAATTACACACGGCGGGCACGCTTTGCGAGGAGTCTTTTTGGGTCGCGGTTTCTACACTATCATGGCAGCGCAGTTCTTTTCGTCGCTTGCCGACAATGCGCTATTTATTGCTGCAATCGCGCTGCTCAAGCAGAGTGGTGCGCCAGACTGGAACTGCGCCGCGCTGGTGCCAATGTTCGCGTTGTTTTATGTGGTGCTCGCGCCGTATGTTGGCGCATTTGCCGACCACCTGCCCAAAGGGCGCGTGATGTTTCTGTCGAACATCATCAAAGTAGCGGGTTGCCTGTTGATGCTGTTTGGCACCCATCCACTCATGTCTTATGCGGTGGTGGGTCTTGGTGCTGCGGCGTATTCCCCGGCCAAATACGGCATTCTCACCGAGCTGTTGCCGGTTTCAAAATTGGTTGCCGCCAACGGCTGGATAGAAGGCTTGACGATTTCTTCAATCGTTCTAGGTGTGGTGCTGGGCGGGCAATTGATCGGTGATCCGGTTTCATCCCAATTGCTGGCTTTTGATATGCCGTGGTTTGATACGGGTGTTGATACCCCCGCAGAAGCGGCAATTTCTTCGATTCTGATTCTTTATGTTGTAGCTGCGGTTTTCAATTTATTCATTCCACGTACCTCTGCTCGATTGCTTCCGCTGCCGAAAAATCCGGTGGCGACGCTGGTGGATTTTATGGATTGCAACAATCGGTTATGGCGCGATAAATTGGGGCAGATTTCCCTGTCGACGACCACTTTGTTTTGGGGTGTTGCGGGCAATTTGCGTTATATCGTGCTGGCCTGGGCCGCCATTGCGCTGGGCTACAGCACGACTCAAGCATCAACTCTGGTCGGCGTGGTGGCGATTGGGACCGGGATTGGTGCGGTGGCGGCGTCAATGTGGATGAAACTTGATCGTGCCGCAGCCGTGATTCCATTGGGAATCGCGATGGGCCTCACGGTGCTACTGATGAATTTCATTTCGACGCCGCTGGTGGCTGCGCCCTTCCTGATTATCCTTGGGGCTTTGGGCGGCTTCCTGGTGGTGCCCATGAATGCGCTATTGCAGCATCGCGGTCATAGCCTGATGGGGGCAGGGCGCTCGATTGCGGTACAAAATTTCAATGAGCAAGCCTGCATTTTAGGGCTCGGCGCGCTGTTTGCAGGCATGACCCGTTTTGGCATGTCTGCGTATACCGCGCTCACCGTATTCGGCACGCTCGTTGCCGCCACCATGTTCCTGATCTATCGCTGGCATCAACGCAATTTGGGCACGCACAAGCGCGAGGTGGAAAAATTGCTGGCGATAGCGCGAGCTGAGTGTCACTAAGGCGACGACGCAATAAGGCGCTGCCTGTCGACGCAGTCAACAGTTTCTGGGACATCATCCCTCACGCTCCGCTACGAAGAAATTACAACGAAATTACGACCTAACGCCAACGACCACTGTTGTCTAAAAATTAATCGAGCCAGCCTTTGTACTTGAAATATACAAACGGCACGATTACTGAAACCACCATCAAACCCAGCGCATATGGGTAGCCATAAGCCCACTCCAGTTCAGGAAACCACCCCTTAAAATTCATGCCGTATACGCTGGCAATCAGGGTGGGCGGCAGCATCGCCACCGATGCGACGGAAAATATTTTGATAACTTTATTCTGGTTGATGTTGATAAAGCCAACCGTTGCGTCCATCAAGAAATTGATTTTGTCGAACAAGAACGCAGTGTGTCCGTCCAGCGAATCGATATCACGCAATATCTGACGTGCATCTTCAATCTGATCTTGCTGTAATAACTTTTGGCGCATCAAAAACGAAACCGCGCGCCGTGTATCCATCACGTTGCGCCGAATACGTCCATTCAGATCTTCTTCCGTCGCGACCCGAGCGAGCACATTTGCAGCTGCCATATCAGTCATTTTGGTGGTGAGCACGGATTGACTGATTTTTTCCAACTCTGCGTACACCCCTTCCAGCGCGTCGGCGGAATATTCAGCATCAGTCGCGTATAAATCAAGCAGCACTTCGCGCGCATCCTCGATATAGCCCGGTCTGGTGCGAGCGCGCATGCGCACCAAACGGAATACCGGCAAGTCTTCGAGGTGAAAACTCAACAATGTATTATTTTTGAGGATGAAGGCCACCGGTACATTGCGTGATTCCTCATCGATTTCCAACAAAAAATCGGAGTGCAAATGCAGTTCTCCGCTTTCGCCCTCAAAAAAACGTGCGCTGGCCTCAAGGTCTTGCATCTGCTCAACAGTAGGTAAATCAAAGCCATAAAGTTCTTTGATCCACGATGTCTCGGTTTCGTCAGGCGCTACCAGATCAATCCAGATAGGGTCTGAATTTTTTAGGTCGTCAAGGGTTTCAACATGGAGTTGATTGAGGCGACGATTATTGAGGACAAAGACGTTGATCACTGCATTATTAGTTATTCAATAACTGTTCAGGATTTGAAATCGAACGCTAACGATTGCGCGATTGTAGTCCATGCTGAAATCAAGCGAAACAAAAAACACCACGGTGCGGAATTATTTTTACTTCCAGCTGCCCCGTCCCCACCGGATGTTGGCCGGGGCAGTTCAATAAAAACGGTCAAATATTATCGATATGCTAGGCGGCTAAATTATCCGGCTCGCCCATAAAGTGTCGGGTGTAGGCCGCGGGCAAACGTGAGATCGGCAGCAAAACAAGCAGGTCTGCCGTATTAAAATAGGGGTCCCAAGCGGGCGCGCCCGCGATCCATGCACTCAGCCTGGCGTAGCCTTTCAATAACGGCGGGATTCGCGCTGGCGTAATGCGTTCCGCTGTTCTAAACGGTTCGACCGGATAAGGGTGCTTTGGGGCTACGCGATATTCGGCTGGCGCAAGATAATTCTGCGTCATCTCACGATAGACTGCGACTGCATTTTCATGACCCTCGGCCAGATCCATGCTGGCGCAACCAATCAGATGCTCGTAACTATTTGCCAGCATAAATTGTGCAAGTCCTGACCATAGCAGCATGATTACGCTGCCTGACCGAAAATCGGCATGCATACAGGCGCGACTTACTTCTGCGGTGCTGCTGCGTAAATGAATCAAGCGCGACAGATCAAACTCGCTGTCGGAATAAAACGCGCCTCGGGGCCCGCTGTTTCAAGCCGCATGATGCGATAACAGCCCACGACTTTTCCGCTGGCCTGATCACGAACCAGCAAATGCTCGCACTCTGCGTCATATTCATCGACATCGAGTTCACCATTCGACTGGGCTGATGTTGCGCCCATCTCATCGAAAAAAACCTGATACCGAAGCCGCTGGGCTTCCTCAATTTCAGCTGCGTTACGGGCGAGGGCAACGGCGTATCGATTTTTTTTCGCGGCTCCCGAGCCGACCCCACAGAGCATATCTGGGTTTGAAGTCCGGTTCAGAGCGAGTGTTGTTGGGCCTTGCATAACGCCTCCTGATAATAAGAATGCGTTACCTTACAAAATCATCGTGTCTTTTTCGTGTCTGCTTGGTGATGATTTGATGACAGCGAGCGAGTAGCCGTGAAATACAACAAAGGGTAATACCGCGAGCACAACAATAAGCGCACGAATGATCGACCAATTTATGGCTGGCCCAAGAAAAAATACAAGACGGAGCCGCGATCACGAGCTTTGCCGTAGCCGACGTAGAAAGGGCCAAGATAAGTTTCAAAGCCAGCGAACAAGCCAATGGACGTTCGGTTATCAGCGTTTCCCAGCGTGCGCGCGGAGCTTGATACACGGCCCAATTCGGCCGACACGCCCAGATAAACATTACGGCCAAATGCAGCGGGGGCATCGCTCCAGCGGCGGTAATACGACAGCCGACTGAATGCTAGTGCATCGCCGAGCAGCTCGCCGGGACGATAACCAGAAAGCTGCAAGAATCCGCCAAGCGAGAATTGGTCAAAGAGCGGAAGTTTTTCGCCGTAGCCGCGCGCGTAACGGGCCCCAAACGCGAACGTGTGAGGGCCGAACGAATAGTGGTCAAGATAGTTTACATCTAGCTTCTTAAATTCGCGCGATGCAGATAGTCCTTTAGAGCTGGCGTAAAAGTCGAAGCTGACGATACGGCCTTCACGCGGGAAGCTGGTTTCATTTAGATCATCGTAGAGCGCGAGTAATTTGATACCGCCTTGCTTGACCTTGACGTTTGGCAGCAGCGGTGAACCAATGCTTAACTGGGCGCTATCATTGCCTCGTACCAAGCCCAGCCGTGCAATGGCGTTGCGACCTAAATCTAGACCAAAATCCGCGCTGAATACGCTGGCCGAAACGTCGTACTGTGCCAGCCGTGTTTCGTTTACGTACACATCAATTGGTCGGCGGCTGAGCTCTGCACCGGCGGAAACGTTAGCGATACTGCCCAGACCAAATGGTTGAAAGAAACGCGATGCAATGCGGCGATCACGACCAATTTGCAGTTCGTTACGCCATTCAGCCCCCGCAGCGTTGAATTGTGTTGCTTGATGACGCACCAGCAGATTAAAACGACCCTCACCAATCGTGTCGGCCGCTAGCGAAAGGCCAAATCGCAGATAGTTTGGCCCCCATTGTTTTTCACGCGCATTGATATCAAGAATGCGGCGATTATTCTCATTGAGCAGGCTGTAGTTGACGCGTTCAAAATATCCGCTGCCAAAGACGCGGCTGAGGCCGTCATTCAGCAATTTTTCAGTGGGCTTGTCGCCTGCCTTGATGCCCATCGTGCGTTTCACTTCCTCGGCGCTGGCGCGATCAAGGCCGCTTACCCTCACTTCATCAACCGGATCGCTGGGATTTAGTGGTGCCGTGGCACGTGCAAATTGTGCATCGCGGTGTCGTGTGTAGGCATCTGGTGACATTGCCAAACCATTCAGGGTAGCAGCGATTTCTCGTGTTGCCGCCGCACCTAACACCATTGCATCGACCACAGAATTAAAATCGGCGGAACCAATCGTATCAAGCGGCGGTGAAATGAGGACGTCGGTCGATTTCAGCGAATCAAGCGAGGTTCGGACGTTTTGCTCGGTCAAAATATTGATGGTCTGTAGCGATACGCCGACAAAAGACTGAAGCTCTGAACGTTTCAGCAGCGGTGTGCCCAGATTCACCGCAATGACGATATCAGCGCCCATTTGCCGGGCGACATCCACCGGCAAATTGCGCGTAAGTCCACCATCCAAAAAAATGCGCTCACCAATCTGAAATGGCGCGATGGCACCTGGTACCGACATCGAGGCGCGCATTACATCCGGCAGGCGACCCTGATTAAACACCATCATGCGGCCCGTTTCTGCGTCCGTGGCGACCGCACGGAATGGGATGGGGAGCTTGTCAAAATTCACCAAGCCTGAAGAGTTGCGGGTAACTTGCGCGAATAAAATATCGAGCTTCTGGCCTGAAATCGCGCCCGCTGGCAGGCGCAGGCCATCTGCTTTCACGCCAATTTCCAACTTTAACAAGCGCGCTTGATCTTCTTCTTTGCGTAAAAAACTTCGATCCGCCCGCGGGCTGATGTCGGTAAAAAGATCGTTCCAGTCTGCTGACGCGAGCCGATCCTCCAGTTCCTTGATCGAGGTGCCTGATGCGTAAGATGCCCCGATCAGCGCGCCCATGCTAGTGCCGGTGATGAAATCAATCGGAATGTGCATTTCTTCCAGCACTTTGATCACACCCACATGCGCCGCACCCCGAGCCCCACCACCGGATAACACCAGGGCAATTTTAGGACGCGATTTTAAAGTGTCGTTTGCGGCTGCTGGGGTGCCTGTTTTGCCGACCATGCGCGTTGTGGGCGGTGCGGGCGCTGCATCGGCAGATGGTGACGATTGAGCGCCCGCCAGCCTGGATTGAAGAAATGCGCTAAGCACAAACACAATGCCCAGACAGGTCAGCGATAGGGTTCGAAGATGAGGGAGAATGATCATGGCTTAAAAATGGTCGATGAAAACTTCATTCGCGAATAGTAACGTGCGTCAGGTAGGTCCGCTGCGTGGCGTGGGAGTCAGCCCGCTTCCCGCCCGTTCAGATGTTTCCCCGGCGTTGATGGGTGGATGCGGAACCATGCGGCATAGAGCGCGGGCAAGAACAGCAATGTCAGCAGTGTGGCGACCAATAATCCGCCCATGATAGCGACCGCCATGGGGCCAAAAAAATCAGAGCGTGTAAGCGGAATCATGGCGAGAATGGCGGCAGCAGCCGTCAGCACAATAGGGCGCAGTCGGCGCACCGTCGCATCAATAATCGCGTCGAACGGTTTATGGCCTTCGCCGATATCGTGCTCAATCTGGTCAATCAAAATAACCGAATTACGCATAATCATGCCGAACAGGGCAATGATCCCGAGCTGGGCAACAAAGCCCATCGGTTTGTTGAAAATCAGCAGAAAACTCGCTACGCCGATCAGCCCCAACGGTGCGGTGAGCACCACAATAATGACGCGCTGAAAACTTTTCAGCTGGATCATCAGCACCGTCAGCACCACGAATAAAAACAACGGGATACCCGCCGCAATCGAAGCGCCAGCCTTCGCGCTCTCCTCAACTGCACCGCCAATATCGATACGATAACCAGTTGGCAAATCAGCGCGCAATTTGTCTAATTCTGGATTGAGCTGCGCGATGACTGTGGCGGGTTGCAGGCCTTCAACGCCAATATCGGCTCTCACCGTAATCGTGGGCAAACGATCACGTCGCCAGATCACGCCTTCCTCAAATTCATACTTCACATTAGCGATTTGGGTCAATGGCACTGCTTTGCCCGAGCGGGTCGGCACGGATAGACTTTCGAGCAGTGACAAACGAGCGCGCTCGTTATCCGGCCCACGTATCAGGACCTCAACGAGCTTGTCACGTTCACGAAAAAAAGTGGCTTGCGTGCCGTTCAGTGAACTATTCAGAAAGCTCGCCAGCTCCTGGCTGGAGATGCCCAACAGCCGCGCCTTGTCCTGATCGATGTCGAGTTTGATGACCTTTGCCATCTCGTCCCAGTCAAACTGAACATTCGCCGTGTCTGGATTGCTGCGCAGCAAATCGGCGACCTTCCGCGCCTGTACGCGAAGCGTAGGGATGTCCTCCCCTGACACGCGCAGCTGTATCGGAAAGCCCACTGGTGGGCCATTCTCCAGGCGTGAGACGCGGCCACGCACCGCAGGGAAATCAGTATTGAATAGCTCAACAATTTTCAGCCTCAACGCTTCACGTTGCGCAACACTTTTGGCGGTCACGACGAATTGCGCAAAGCTGGCGGCGGGAAGCTGTTGATCTAACGGGAAATAAAATCGGGTGCTGCCCGTGCCGACATAGCTCACGTAGTTATCGAATAGATTTTTTTCTTTATCCAGCGCCAATTCCATTTTTTTTACTTGCTCCATCGTCGCCGCAAACGATGAACCCTCGGCAAGCTTCATATCGACCATCAGTTCAACCCGTGTCGATGAAGGAAAAAACTGTTGCTGCACGAATTTGAACGCAAATAGGCTGACCGCGAATAAAAGTACGGTGAGTAAAATCACGGTTTTTCGTCGGGTGACGCACCAGGCCACGGCGCGGCGAAACCGCTTGTAGAACGGCTTGTTATAAACATCGTGATCGCCATGTAGATTGTGTTCGCCACGCGACTCGCCATTTGCTTGTTTTAAATCAGCAGCCACCGCCGCCCCGGAAGGTGCCAAATTGTTCGCCATGCGCGCGCCCACGAACGGAATTTTTCTTAACCAGTCAGCAACGCGGCGCATCCGCGGCGTGGTCACGGGTAATCCGTTGCGATAGTCTGGCAAAAATTTAAAGCCAAGGTAGGGAATGAAAATAACCGCCGCAAACCACGAGATTATCAACGCCAACGAGGTCACCTGAAAAATCGAACGCGTGTATTCACCGGTGCCTGATTTAGCGGTCGCGATCGGCAAAAAGCCTGCCGCCGTGACCAAGGTACCTGTCAACATTGGAAACGCGGTTGAGGTGTAGGCAAAGCTTGCGGCTTTGCTGCGCTCCCAGCCCTGCTCCATTTTGATGGCCATCATTTCGACCGCAATAATTGCGTCATCAACGAGCAGGCCGAGCGATAAGATCAATGCGCCCAACGAGATTTTATGCAGGCCCACATTAAATAAATACATGAACAGAAAAGTCGCTGCGAGCACCAACGGAATCGACAGGGCTACGACAAATCCGGTGCGAACACCGAGGCTGAAGAATGTCACCGCCAGGACGATAATGACTGCCTCCGCCAGCGAACGTGCAAACTCACGAATACTGGCTTGCACCGCTTTGGGCTGATCGTTAACCCGATGCAGTTCGAGCCCCACCGGTAAGTTGGCTTCTTGTTTGTGCAATGCCGCATCAAGATTGTGGCCGAGCTGGATAATGTCGCCGCCTTGGCGCATGGAGACGCCCAGACCAAGTGCGTCATCACCCATAAACCGCATTTTGGTGAAGGGCGGGTCGACATATCCACGCCTCACCGTCGCGATGTCGCCGACTTTTAATACCCGACCGTTGGCGCGGAGGGTGAAATTGCGAATCGCGTCAACGCTGTCAAAGCTGCCGTTCGCGCGCACGAAAATTTTATCGGTTTCGGTTTCAAACGCACCGCCGGGCGCAACCGCGTTCTGGGCTTGCATGGCCTGCACGATGGTGGTGCCATCAATGCCCAGTGTGGCCAGCTTCACGTTCGATAACTCGATGTAAATTTTTTCTTCCTGCTCACCAATGATGTCGACTTTGGAAACATCCGGAATGCGCAACAATGCACGGCGCAATCGATCTGCATATATTTTTTTGTCCGCATACGAATAACCTCGGCCAGTTAACGCAAAAATATTGCCGAAAGTATCGCCAAACTCATCATTAAAAAACGGCCCCAACGCCCCCTGTGGCAATGACTGGCGAATATCGCCTACGCGTTTTCGTACCTGGTACGACGTTTCAGCCACGGCCGACGCGGGCGCCGCATCGCTGATCGCGAAAAAAATCAGCGATTCGCTAGGCCTGGAATAGCTGCGGATGAAATTTATATTTGGGACTTCCTGTAACTTTTTCTCCAGCCGCTCGGTAATCTGTTGGTCTACTTCATTTACTGATGCACCGGGCCAGTTGGTGCGAATTGTCATGAATTTAAACGTGAACGGCGGATCTTCCGACTGCCCCAAGCGTCCAAAAGATATAACGCCGATAACCCCCAAAATGACGATCAGATAAAGTACCAGCGGCTGGTGTTTAAGCGCCCATTCGCTTAAATTAAAATTTTTCATGTTGAGTGACGTAATTATCTAGTAAGCGAGGCGGCAAGCGGGTGATTTATGGCTGCGCGAGCAATGGTTGCGTCAGCGAAGCGTTCTTTTCGCTTGGCGCGGGCGCGGGTGCGTAAGCGACTTTGCCATCGCCGGTAATTGCCGCGTCGCTGATGGGTTTGACGATCTCGCCATCACGCAGTTTATGCACACCGGCAGCCACGATCATATCGCCTACTTTTACCGTGTTTGCCCCATCTGGTTTAATAAATGCCGAGCTCTCGCGATATTGCAATATCGCAACCGGCTTCAAACTCACTTTGCCGTCTGCGGCGATCTGCCAAACGCCGGTGATCGTGCCCGTGTTGGTGGTCTTGACGTACAGCGAAGACAGCGGCACAACCAGCGTGTCAGCATCGTTGCTGTTACCAAACACCGCATAGGCGGTCATGCCGAGCTGAACAGATTCATCGGGTTTTTGCAGTGAAAGCCTAGCCAAATAGGTACGCGTCACCTGATCGGCCGAGCCCGCGATTTCGCGAATTTTCGCGGTGTAGTATTTGCCTGGTTGTGACCATAGTGCGACTTTTAGGCCTGCCAAATCTGATTTCGTCGCCGTTCTGAAATCGGCCAGCTTCGATTCAGGAATGGTGATCACCAGCTCTTTGTCTTTTGGGTTGGCGATCCTCATGACCACTTGTCCGGCGGCCACAACTTGGCCAGCTTCGGCCATTACCTGCGTGACCACACCATCTGTTTCTGCCAGCAGCGTGGCATAGCCGGCCTGGTTAATTGATACGCCCGCTTGCGCACGCTGTGCATCCAGACGAGCCTTGGCAGCGTTAGCGACGTTTATTTTTTGATCCAGTGCGGACTGGCTGACAAAACTTTTTGCAAATAAATCCTTGTAACGCTTTAGTTCAGCGTCTGCAAATTCGGCTTCGGTTTTTTGCGCGGCCACTTGCGCGCGCGCAGAATCGGCCGCCAAGCGCACATCTTGAGGATCAATTCGCGCCAATGGCTGACCTTTTTTAACGGTGGCACCTGCGTCCACCAATCGTTGCGCGATTTTGCCGCCGACCCGGAACGCATGGTCGGCTTCAATTCGGGCGCGAATTTCGCCGGGATATATTTCGGTTTCTGATCCAGCCCCGGCTTTGATCTTGTAAGCCAAGGCGGGCCGTGGTGTGGGTGCTACCGCGTCAGGCTTGGCACATCCCGCGATAAAAGCAAGTCCGATGAACGCAGATATTCCGCCAGCTATGTTGTATCGAAGGAGTGGGGCAACCGAAAAAGTGGGGGAGAAAAAGCATTTCGTCATGCTAAAAACCTTTTTTACAACTAACGCAATGAGAATATAACTGACCAGTCGGTAAGTTACTCTGGATTAACATAGGTGTCAACGCCAGCATCGGCGCACTTAATGCAAGAAACCGCCACGAAACTGCAGCAATTGAATGCATGCGGATATCGACTTGGCATGACCCAAGTGCTGTCGCGACGTATGTTGATAAATCAATTTCAACCTTATACGTATTCAGTGAGGGCAGCTTGTAGATTGTTCTTATTTCGGTTTGAAATTCATTGGTATCAGCCTGCAAAATCTCCATTCAAATACCAATGTTCCAACGCAATCTAACGTGATGAATTCGTCCGTCGTATTCAAAAAGCGGGTTTTATGCAGCAAAGGCCGTAGCAAACGCGGGCCGAAACCGACGTGCCCATCAGGGGGCTCAAAGCGCTGCATTTCAAGATTGGCGACGAAGAGAAAAAACGTCGTGAAAATACCTCGGGCGCCAGAAGTGATATCTTGAAAATAGTTTTTGGCCGGATCAAGGGTTAAGGGCGAGGCTGACTCAATAGCTAAACGAGCAGCTAAACATCGCTGAACGTCGTCCTCTCAAATTTCTCCACATCATTTGTCCATTGAACGTTAAACTAAAATATGCGCCTTGAAGAATTAGCAAGTGATCATGTCGTTCTGACAAAAAATGAAGAGGCAATCAATGAATTGCAGCGGCTTGGCATCAAGCTGCCATCCTCGCTCTCGCGGCTACTTCATGTCATCGATAATCGGCGAACATTCAAGCAATGCGTGACCGACCCGCGTTTGATCGGTGCGACCGATACTGATGAGTCATTGCGCAGCTTGATCCGGCTGGCGCTTGTCAATGCGGTGCCTGCGGCGTCGCTGGCGCAAGTGCAATCCGAGCCTAATCTGACCGCCACCACGCGATTGAAAGTGGTGGCGGCGGCAAGTGACCCGATGAATCGCACGCAGGGCATGGAGCCAGTGCGAGCGGGTTCGCCGGACATGGTCAAGCCCACAGCGGTTTCAGCGAAAGAGTTTTTGAAGACCACGTGGGCCAGCGAGCGGCCGCCAGAGCCGCCACAAACCAGCGTACCGATTGGCATCCGTGGCGCGCCTGCCAGCGATTCGCCGCCGTCAATGTCGGACGCCGCGCGTGCGCAGTGGGAAAACGAAGTCGATACCCGACACCTCGAAACTGTCAAGAGCGCGCTGGTTCAGGATTTGCGGCAGATTCTGGGTCGCGATGTTCTGCTCGTACAAGGCAAAATTTTGTCCGCCAATAACGGCGAACAGCTGATCCGCGCCGTGACGACGTGCAGCCGCGTGCTTGAGGCCGCCGTCTCAAAAGAAGCCGCGGATAAATTAATGGATGCGTTTCGCCGCCATTTTAGTTAAGCGCGAGCGACGCGGCGTTCTTCACAGCATCGTCTCGGCATGATTGTGCAGACATTGGGCGCAACATAATTTTATAAAACCCTAATATCGGCGGGAGTTTCAAAGCATAAATGCTTTAAAACTCCCGCCGATATTAGGGTTTTAATATTTTATACGCTCAAAACAAGAGTGAATGAAAGCGCGCATGCTAAACTTAAAGATATCTCTGTAATCAAACTTTTCGATTGAAAACCTTATGCCCGGCAGCACTCTTGGCACGCTATTTACCGTTACTAATTTTGGCGAATCTCATGGCCCGGCGATTGGCTGTGTCATCGATGGCTGCCCACCGGGAATGTCGTTAAATGAGTCCGATATCCAACTCGATCTTGATCGCCGTAAACCTGGCACCTCGCGCCATGTGACGCAGCGTCGCGAAGCGGATAGGGTTGAAATTTTATCTGGTGTTTTTGAAGGCAAAACCACCGGCACGCCGATTGCGCTCTTGATTCGCAACGAAGATCAGCGCAGTAAAGATTATTCAAATATCGCGTCCAGTTTTCGGCCGGGCCATGCCGATTACACGTATCTGCAAAAATACGGCGCGCGGGATCATCGCGGCGGCGGGCGCTCATCTGCGCGGCTGACCGCGCCGACGGTGGCCGCAGGTGCAGTTGCCAAAAAATGGCTGCTTGAGCGCTACGGCGTGCAAGCGCGCGGCTATCTTTCGCAATTAGGCAAACACAAAATTGCCTTTGAAAACTGGGAAGAAGTTCACAACAACCCATTTTTTGTCGCCAACGCAGGGGCAGTCGATGCGCTTGAAATTTACATGGATAAATTACGCAAATCCGGCGAAAGCTGCGGCGCGCGAATTAACGTTATCGCGAGTGGCGTACCGGTCGGCTGGGGAGAGCCCATTTATAACCGGCTGGATGCAGCAATCGCATTTGCGATGATGGGCATTAACGCGGTAAAGGCCGTCGAAATTGGCGCCGGTTTTGCCAGCGTAGAGCAGCTTGGCACCGAGCATTCCGACGAAATGACCCCCCAGGGATTTTTATCCAACAACGCGGGCGGCGTGCTCGGCGGTATTTCCACGGGCCAGGATGTGACGGTCTCGATTGCGATTAAACCCACTTCATCGATTCGTCTGGATCGGCAAACCATTGATACGCAGGGCGAATCGGTGGTCATCAATACACATGGTCGCCACGATCCCTGTGTTGGCATTCGCGCCACACCGATTGCCGAGGCGGTACTGGCGCTGGTGTTGATGGATCACGCACTGCTGCATCGCGCGCAGAACGCCGATGTCGTGACCTCCACGCCACGGGTTCCTGCACTAGCATCGGTGAGTGCGAAGCCAGGTTTTG
>JAYVYF010000217.1:0-7739 GCA_043784585.1 Burkholderiales bacterium | reverse complement strand
GAAATTTTTCTTCTAGGGCGGATGGGTAATAAGGATTCATGGTGTCGCCGACCGAGGGGATGGCGCGCAAACGCTTTTGCGCAAATAATAATGGGTACTGCACGCTTCTGGGCGCTTATTGCATCGGGTTATCTTTTTAAGTTGGTGCGTTGATTTGTGACTTGAGTTTATTAAATACCCTACGAAAGTTTAGCATTTCAGACTCTTTAGCGATGTGAAATTACGCACTTTTTTGGGCGTTCCATGGCAAAAACCTGGCTAAACCCTAGTAAAAAAAATAAAAAAATGAACAAGAAAACATGGCGGAATGCGCGATATAGCAGTGCTAAAAAAGTGCGATCCGCGCACCATGTGTCTACATTCTGTCGCCGCCGTCCTGTATGCTTCGCACTCTGTTAAAACACGAAAAGCACGATCATGGCTCAATACGTATATACGATGAATCGCGTGGGCAAAATTGTCCCGCCCAAGCGTCAAATTCTTAAAAATATTTCGTTGTCATTTTTCCCCGGTGCCAAAATTGGAGTGTTGGGCCTGAATGGCTCCGGAAAATCGACGATTTTGAAAATCATGGCCGGTCTCGACAAGGAGATTGAGGGTGAGGCTATACCGATGCCAAACCTGAATATTGGTTACCTGCCGCAAGAGCCGATTGTGAATCCTGAACAAACGGTTCGCGAAGCCGTCGAGGAGGGCATTGGCGGGGTGCTGCAGGCTCGGGCACGTTTGGACCAGGTGTATGCCGCCTATGCCGAGCCGGATGCAGATTTTGATGCGCTGGCGACGGAGCAGGGCGAGCTGGAGGCAATCATTAATGCCTCCGATGGTGAAAATGTTGAGGTGCAGCTTGAAATTGCAGCGGATGCTTTGCGCCTGCCGCCGTGGGAGGCGGTGATGAAAAATTTGTCCGGTGGTGAGAAGCGCCGCGTGGCACTGTGTCGTTTGCTGTTGTCGAAGCCAGATATGTTGTTACTGGACGAGCCGACCAACCACCTGGACGCGGAAAGTGTCGATTGGCTGGAACAGTTTTTGCAGAATTTTCCCGGCACTGTCGTCGCCGTGACCCACGATCGCTATTTTCTGGATAACGCAGCCGAGTGGATTTTGGAATTGGATCGCGGATCAGGCATTCCGTGGGAAGGTAATTACTCGTCGTGGTTAGACCAGAAAAAAGATCGTTTGGCCCAGGAAGAATCCGGCGAATCTGCGCGCCAAAAGGCGTTGAAAAAAGAGCTGGAATGGGTGCGTCAAAACCCGAAAGGCCGGATGGCGAAATCGAAGGCGCGCATGACGCGATTTGAGGAATTGTCCAGCTACGAATATCAAAAACGTAACGAGACCCAGGAATTGTTTATCCCGGTCGGTGAGCGGCTCGGTAATGAAGTGATTGAATTCACAAACGTGTCGAAGGCCTACGGCGATCGATTGTTGATCGACAACTTAAGTTTCAAGGTTCCGCCCGGCGCGATTGTCGGCATTATCGGCCCGAACGGCGCGGGTAAATCAACGCTATTCAAATTGATCGCCGGTCGCGAACAACCTGACAGCGGCACTGTAAAAATCGGCCCAACGGTCAATCTGGCGTTTGTCGATCAATCGCGTGATCAGTTGGAAAACGATAAGACTGTTTGGCAGGCCGTATCCGGTGGATCGGATATTTTGCAAGTCGGTCGGTTCGAAATGCAATCGCGTGCTTATCTGGGTCGGTTCAATTTCAAAGGCGGCGATCAGCAGAAGCTGGTGGGTAATTTATCGGGTGGTGAACGCGGTCGCCTGCACATGGCGAAAACGCTGCTCGAGGGCGGCAACGTGCTGCTGATGGATGAACCGTCAAACGATCTGGACGTAGAAACCCTGCGCTCGCTCGAAGATGCGCTGATGGAATTTGCGGGCTGCGTCATGGTGGTGTCGCATGATCGCTGGTTCCTGGATCGTATCGCCACCCACATTCTCGCCTGTGAAGGTGACTCTCAATGGGTGTTTTATGACGGCAATTACAATGAATACGAAAACGATAAACGCAATCGTCTGGGTGAAGAAGCCTCGCGGCCAAAGCGGATTCGCTACCGGGCATTGAAGTAGGAATTTATTTTTTTATTTCAATAAATCGCCCGAAGAGCCAATATAGATGCGGCTTTCCGGGCTTTTTTACGCGCAAAATAATTGATTATTTTTGGTATGTTGTGCTGCTGATGGTGCTGGTGTTGTACGTGGTGCCGCACATGTTTTTTATGCGGCTGCCTGCACCAGAGGGGCGTGAAATTTTTCGCGCCAATGCTTGGGGGGGAAAATACCGACGCTCTCGTATTAGTGCAGATTTATTTGTTCAAACGGGCGCTTCAATATTCTAAGCCGCTTTCATGCAAACAAGGTGAATCAGTAAATCCCATTCGATGTACGCCGCGAGTGAATTACCTTTGCCGTCGAACGCGCCATAAATAACCCAGCCTGCACCGTCGTTTTTGGGTTTTGACAAAATAAGGCGAAAATCAGCCGGCTCACCGCGGCCTGACTGCGCCGAGTAGCCGGGACGAAATGGCTTTTAGTCCTGCCGGACATATGGCTTCTGCTTTTTTTATTTTGCTTTGATCGGCGCCAGAGTTGCTTTCAACGATGGCATATCCGCCGTGGGTAAAGTTGATTTTCTGAATCGGCAATATCGATCGTATCGGGCTAGCAGAAATTCTGTCGCGACCAAGTTGTGCTGCCGACGGCACCGCGATGAACAACGCCAGTGCAATTATCTGCCAATGTTTCATGAATTGGCTTCATCCTTTCTGATGAAAGCTGTTCAGGTCGCTCATGTTGTGGCGGGCTGGCCGGTAATAACGTGCAAGCCCGCTCATCTCATTGCTGAATGCATGCCACTCAGTTCATCCGCGACAGCCCGGTTTCCGCAAATTTTGCACTGGCATTCGCCAAGCTTTGTTGTAAATCCGGGCTGAAAGCCTCCTTACCCGCTTGGTCGAATTGCGCGGCCATCACCACTAAATCGATGCCCGTCAGTTCTTGGGTAAACCAGTGTGGACGAGGACCGGGGAACGGCCAGCCTAGGCGAAATCCCGTGCCGCAAAAATCATCTGTAAACCGGCTAACGTGCCCGCTTACGATGATGATGGATTGCTGTTCGCCTTTTCGAGAGCTGCTGTCGGCGATCTCTTGAATCAGCTCGGCGCGGCTGGTCAATGTTTGCGCGACCGCAATCAAAAACGCGTAGCGCGGCGGCAGTGGTTGCGGATTTAATTCCACCGCGGCAAACGGATGGTAGCCGCCGCCAATCGCGTCCCAAATTTCAGGGTGGCGCGCAAGGATAGTCGCGAGGATGGCTGTCCACGGTTCGGGCTGCGGCGCGAAAATAGAGCCGTGTGAATGACGCGCCAACATCGGTGCATGCATCGCTGCGAGTGTATTCATGCGTTCCAGCGCGAGTCGAATCACAGGATCCCAGGGCCTTGGTTTAAGGGGGTGTTCATCATCTTCGCGTCCACGGTTGCCGCTGGTGGTGGCGCTGATGATGGAAAATAACTTGTCGGTGCTGATCTGAAATGAGGCAGCTTTGGTCAGTGCAATATCCATTTCGTTCACTCCTTGGCGGGTTGATCGGATAGAATCAAATGAGAGGCGGCAGACGGGCTCGCGTTGGTGTTCGCGGGTGATCGCCATCACCGGAAGATTCGTTTCATCCGGATGACGCTTGCTGACGGGATTCAGCATAGCGAGGAAGCACGTTACGCCTCGTTTAGCAGGCTGCATATCCCCCGAACGCGGGATGGCAGCGCGCTATTTGCAAGATTGCGCCGAGGAAAAAGCGAAATATTGGACCGTACTGTAATGTATTGAACGCGATTTCGACTACACGAACTGTGAAGTGCGAAGGGCGAAGGAGAAAGCCATGAATTCAATAGCTGTTGGGACTGTCAAACCGATCCATCCCGCGTGGATGCGCATCACCCATTGGCTGAACGCAATTGCGGTCGTCATCATGGTAATGAGCGGCTGGAAAATCTACAATGCGTCGCCTATTTTCGACTTCAAATTTCCCGGCGCAATCACCTTGGGCGGCTGGCTTGGTGGCGCGATTCAGTGGCACTTTGCGGCGATGTGGTTATTCGCAGCGAATGGAATTTTTTATGTGGCGCTGAATATCTTGAGCGGGCGATACCGCACCAAATTCTGGCCGATTAAGATCGGCGGCTTGCTGAATGATGTCAAGCAGGCGCTCAGCGGTAAGCTGGCGCATGACGATTTGAGCAAATACAACATGGTGCAAAAGAGCGCTTATCTACTGGTGACGCTGGCGCTGACAATATTGATTTTGTCCGGGCTGGTGGTGTGGAAATCGGTGCAGTTTCCGCTGCTATTGAGTTTAATGAATGGTTACGATAATGCGCGCGTTGTGCATTTTTGGGCGATGGCATTTGTGATGATTTTTTTACTCATTCATTTGGTGATGGTGGCGCTGGTGCCGCGCACATTGCTCACCATGTTTCGCGGACGATAGGAATTCATCATGATGAAAAAACGAATTCAGTTGCTGGATGAACAGCTCATCATCAAGGACGCAAGCAAGGCGCTCGGCATGCCTGGCCGGCGTCTATTTGGCACGCGTGCGCTTAGCCTCGGCGCGTTGTCGATGTTGAGTGGATGCAGCCTCACGGATGAAAACTCCGTTGAAAAAATGTTGATGTCGATTTCGCGCTTTAACGACGGCGCACAGGCGCTGTTGTTCGATCCCACTAAGCTTGCGCAAACCTACTCTGAATCGATGATTACGACACCGTTTCCATTCAATGCGTTTTATGGCGAAGCTGAAGTGCCTGAAATAGATGAGGATTACACGCTTGAATTAAGCGGCATGATTGCGAATAAAGATGCATGGACTATGGCCGCGCTCGCAGCGCTGCCGCAAACCAGCCAGATTACGCGTCACATCTGCGTCGAAGGCTGGAGCGCCATTGGCAAATGGGGCGGCGTTGTGTTCAGCGATTTCCTGAAGCGCGTCGGCGCCGACACCACCGCAAAATTTGTCGGCTTTCGTTGTGCGGATGATTATTTCACCAGCATCGACATGGCTACTGCGCTCCACCCGCAAACGCTGCTGACGCTCACCTTTGAGGATCAAATTCTGCCTGCTAAATATGGTTACCCGATGAAGCTGCGCATGCCGACCAAACTCGGCTATAAAAACCCGAAACACATCACAGAGATTTTTGTAAGCAATACCAATCCGGGTGGCTATTGGGAAGATCAGGGGTACAACTGGTTTGGGGGCAGCTAGGTTATTGAAATGAAAACACTAATACCAGCGGGTGTTTCAGAGCATTTATGTCCCTAGAATGGGAACAGGCCTAGGTTTTTGATTTTGGAGTCAGGGGCTCCCACCGATAGCGCTTTAAATCTATTTTGCCGGTTTCATCAAATGCCACACCTTCGGCTTCCAGCAAAATCTTCTGCAGGCCATCGCCACCCGATTGCCAATCTTTTAATCGCATCGACACACGGCCTTGCGCATTCACCACCCGATGCCACGGAATTTTTACCTTGTCTGGCGTCGTCCGCAGTGCAACACCCACCTGCCGTGCCGCTCGCGCCATCCCCGCGAGCGCAGCGACCTGGCCATAGGTTGCAACGCGACCGTGCGGAATTGTTTTGACGACGTTGTAAATGTTGGCGTACTGGTGCGACATCGTAGTGACGGTTACTTATCGGCGCTGATGAATATAGAAAGTGTGCCGCTAAAATGCATCCATTGGGTACACCGATGAGTCAAAATGCCGTCGAAAACGCAGCACACTGAACTGCGGGTTTTGAATTGCCGGTTGCGAATTGCTGGTCGCGAATTGCTGGTCGCGAATTGCCAAAATTGAAAAAAAGGGCGCACACAGTGCACCCTTTTCTCATAAGTAAAACAGCTGATTATTTCTTCATGCAGGTACTCATAAATGCCCTGCGCTCGCCGCTCGGTTTACCGGTGGCTTTGAAATCGGTGCTGCAGGTTTTCATTTTCATATTTTGCGCGGAAGGGGCTTTTTTGGGTGGCGCGTTTTTGGCCATGCAATCTTTTACGAACGCTTTGCGTTCAGCGCCTTTCATCTCAGCAGAATCTTTTTTGCACATAACGCGTGTCTCCGCGCGAGTGCTTGCGGCGGACGCCGAGGCCGACATAAATGCAACAGATAATGGCAGTGCAATAGTAATGGCTAAAAGTATTTTTTTCATATAATCCTCCGGTGAGTGTGGTGATAAGCAGGTGCTGCTGATGCAAAATGATTAAAGCATGATTTGAAACCGTTGACGTTGTGATTCAATTTACAAGGTACCGAGGTTCAGCTCCGTTATGGTCGAACGAGCATATTCAAAGTTTAGCCAGCCGCAATCACTTCAACGCGCAATCCGTTCATCGCCGCATTGCCCGACACTGCGTCTATCTCGGCAGTATCGCTGATATCGTTATAGCTTGCGCCAGCATGCTTGTGTGCGACGCCAAGCCGCGTGCCGGGACGGTCGTGGCCGAAACCATGCGGCAGACACACCACGCCGGGCATTACGTCTGCGGTGGTGTTTAGCGTGATTTTAATGCTGCCAATTCTGGAACGGATTTCAACTTGTTGCCCATCACTGAATCCGCGCTTGCGGGCGTCTTCCGGATGCATCATCAGCTGATCGCGCGGTTTGCCTTTGATGAGCCGATGCGAATTGTGCATCCACGAATTATTAGAGCGCACGTGACGGCGACCAATCAATGACAATGCCCTGAATGCACCAAACTCGTTGCTGGTCGAGGCGTTTGAGGCATTTTCTATCGCTGATTTCAGGCGTGGTATGTCAGCGACAATGACTTCCGGCGCGCAATTGATTTTGCCATCTGCTGTTTCGAGCCGTGTATACAGCGATGGCTTGAGCGGACCTAGATCAAGGCCATGCTCAGCGGATTTGAGTTCTGTAAATGAGATGCCATGCACACTCGAATTCTGTGCGAGCATGCCTTCAATTATTTTTGCGGTGGGCGGCACGGCGCGAAATTCGCGTTTCATTTTCTCAGTGATTCGCTTGCAGAGTTCGCCAAAAATTTCATAGTCAAAACGTTCCTCATCTGGCTTCGGCCACAAGCCGGCGTTAAATCGCGTCACCTCGCGCACGGCAAACGCATTAAAAATCAAATCGTAATGATCGTGATTCAGGCTGGAGGTTGGCGGCAAAATCAGATCAGCATGTCGCGTGGTTTCGTTGATATAAATATCGATGGCGAGCATGAAATCGAGTGATGCCAAAGCGTTGTCAAGCTTGCGGCCGTTCGGTGTTGACAGCACGGGATTGCCGCAGATAGTGACCATGCCGCGAATCTGGCCCTCGCCTTCGGTAAGTATTTCCTCTGACAATGCTGCGACTGGTATTTCGCCGCCTGATTCAGGCAGGCCGCTGACGCGTGAACGCCACTGCGCGTAGTGGCCAGGCTTGGTGCCAGCACCCGTGATGGGAATCAGCGGTTGCGTGGGTAGCGTGCCACCGACGCGATCCAGGTTGCCGCTGACGATATTGAGGAGCTGCACCAGCCACTGATTAAGCGTGCCGAATGATTGCAGGGTCGTGCCAAGTCGGCCATAACAAATTGCGCTGGGCGCAGCGGCAAATTCGCGCGCGATACGGCGAATGGAGCTTGCGTCAATACCGGTAGCGACGGCGGCAACTTCTGGCGTCACATCGGCAATCGCCGCCAGCGCCACGTCGAGGCCGTTTAG
>JAYVYF010000216.1:0-4838 GCA_043784585.1 Burkholderiales bacterium | reverse complement strand
CATCTTGTCCATGCCGGAACCGGTCACGCGAACCAGCGCAGTGCCTGCAAGCGCGAGCAATACCAGCAATGATGCCGCCATTATCGGTGAACGCAGAATCGAGTTGCGGCTTGTCATAACAGCTAGGCTGATCATTCAGATTGTAATTTTAAACTACGCAGTTGCGGCCTGTGGCGATTTGGGATTGGCGGTACTAGTTTCTGCCGAACCCGTTGCACGCGCTTCGGTCGAGACGTCCTTCTTTGAAGAGGACTTCAAGGTTTCCAATAATATGTTGATTAAAATTTCGGCTACTTTTTTCGCATTAGGCACTGCGCGCAACATGGGTGCCGTATCCTTGAGCTGCCATGGACGCGCATGCGGCCATAAATGCAGGTACGCCAAACGGTCTTCACCGGTCAACGATAATGGCAGGTCGCCAGTGCCGTCTTTATAAAGCTTCAGATCGGCTGACCTTATTGCTTTGAGCGGCACGGTAACTGTGATCGAGAGGGCCACACCGATCTTGAGAAAAATCCGATGGTTGGTGATGGCGTAGGTGGTGCTCTTTGCCATCAACCACGCTACCAGTGTAAACAGCGCCAGTGCCAGTAACGATAGCGGCACCAGTCGCGCTGTGGATACCAGCACATCCGCGGTGGGCGAGCCGTTAGCCACCATCCACAAAATATTGAACGCAATGGCGATCGTGAAATAAATCGCCAGTGCTTTTATGTGAAACACACGTAATGCAAAACTTTTCCAGTCAGGTGAATCCAGCCAGATGACGTGTTCGCCCTTGGGTAGCGGCGCGGCGAGATCAAGCGCGCGCTCGATCTCGAAGTCGGTCATCGTGCTGTGTTTCATATCAATGGTTCCTGACGTTGGGCATTAGCGTAAAGTATGCCAGCTGAATAATAGGCTGTAATTTTATCTTCTTCAAGTTTGGTAATTTGAACATCGCTTTTCGTTGCGGGTACGTCAGCAAACTGACTGCCCATGATGGATTGCACAATCACCTCGCCTGACGGGCAATGATTTTGGCCGGGGCGCAATGGTGCAAACATCACATCCATCCATTTCAAGCCGCGATTGGCTTGGATTCGCGCATAGTTGATCGGTAGCAGAACATGGCGTCCACCCAGCTCTTCGCTGAGTTTGACTTCGATGTAGCGGATTACGACCTCGGCACGATCTACCCACACATCGCACACTGTGCCTGCGATCACGCCGTCTGCACCTTTCACCGGCATGCCACGTGGCTCCGGGTCTTGCAAAGCGAGGAAGAAAGTGGTTTCCACACGCAGCGGCACAATCGCGGGCAGGCCTTCAAAAGTGTGTTCAGCAAGATCTTCGCGGTTGGAATATGAGCCAGGGCCAACGCCTGCTAGCAGCGGATTGCCGGTCGGTTCCAGCGGCGAATTTACGCCCCCAGACAGAACCGCGTTGCCGGTAAATTCAGTCTCAAGACGTGGCACGGTAACGGTGCGACCATCATGCAACAGAAATGTTTTTGGTTCAGGCGACGTGAATAATTCATTCTTTGGGCCGCCGGGATGATCAGATTCCAAGGGGTAGCCTTCGCGCTGGCCTTCGCGTTGCAGGTAAATCACAAGCCCAAAGAAAAAAATCCAAAACGCGTAAAGAGCGAGCTGTGCCACGTCGATGTACCCGGTGATTGCGCCTGTACCCATACTTTTCTCCTTAAAAATCTTAGCTTGGAAATTCGGCCAGGCCGAATTTTGATGAAATCGGCTTTTGTGTCCTGGCTCGATTGCGCACCAAGGGGCCGATCGTTGCAAGCGCTACGAACAACAAAATAATTTCAATTAAATATACGACGCCATAACCGGTGGCCGGACCAATCAACACCTCACCAAAAGTTCCCTGTGTTGCAAGCGCCGAAACTCCATCGCGAATGCCGCCACCCATGGCAATCGCGGCACCCGCCGTGCACGCCTGCACGGCACCCCATGCACCAAGCGCTAGGCCGGTGCGCCCTTCGGTTTCAAGGCTCATCGCAGCCGTCAGTGTGCCCACAGAGAACAAACCCCCGCCGAAACCGATCATGGTGCTGCCGAAGCGAAACAGCGTCGCTGAATCGAGTGGGTAAGCAAAAATAACCGCAGCAAATGCGAGCGTGCCCAATAAAATGCCGATACCTGCAACGCGATAAGGGTCCCCGCCTTTTTGCAGCCAGCGCGCAGCAATCGCAAAAGCGACCAGTGCCCCAAGCGCCATCATTGCCGTCAGTGTGGTGGTTGCGCCCACGCCGAGACCCAAAATTTCGCCGCCATAGGGCTCAAGAATAATGTCCTGCATGTTGAACGCGGCTGTTCCTACGCCAAGTGCGATCAAAAACCGGCGTGCACCTTTTTGCTCAATGAAGGTGCGCCAAGTGGTACTGAAATCAGGCTGTGAAAGATTTGCCGCGGTTGCGGCGGGATTGCGCGGCTCTTGTTTCCAAAGTGCGATTAAATTAAGTGCGGCAGTAATGGTGGCCGCGCCTTGAACGACTTTAATCAGACGCAGGGGGGTGAAACTTTCGAGCAGTTGGCCAAATATGAATCCACTCACCACCATGCCCACCAGCAGCATTACGTACATCAACGCCACCACCCGCGGCCGTGATTCCGCCGGGGCTAAATCGGTCGCCAACGCCAGGCCCGCCGTCTGGGTCGTCTGTACACCGGCGCCGACCAGAAGAAACGCCAGCGCCGCACTTGCGTGGCCCACCCATGCCGGGCCCCACGTATCGCCTGACAAAATAATCAAGGCAAATGGCATGATCGCCAAGCCGCCGAATTGCAGTAGTGTGCCCATCCAGATATACGGCACGCGCTTCCAGCCCAACACCGAGCGATGGGTATCGGATTTAAAGCCCACTAGTGCGCGGAACGGCGCAAACAATAACGGTAGCCCCACCATCAACGACACCAGCCAGGCGGATACACCCATTTCAACAATCATGACGCGATTGAGGGTGCCGATCAATAACGCGGTCACCATGCCTACAGAGACTTGAAACAGTGATAAACGCAGCAGGCGACCTAGTGGAAGCTCGGTAGTGGCGGCATCGGCAAACGGCAAAAAGCGCGGGCTGATACGCGTCCACTGGGTCGCAAATTTGCGGCTAAATGGATTCATTGCCGGTTTCATGAACGCGTCAACTCCATCGCTTGAGAAGTATAAAACCCACTTTTTACGCGATGTGTTCGGACGGGTGTCCAGTCGTGGAGGGCCGGATCTTTGCTCAGCAAACGATATAGATTATTCATACTCACCGGCTCGATCCAGGGCGCACGATTGCTGCGTGGCAATAGACGGCCGATTGCACGCATGGTGGCTAACAACGGTGTTTTGGGTGCAAAGGTAAATAGAATTGCATGCTGGGTGCGCGCCGCGAGCCCGGACAGCACGCGTACTGCATCGGCCTCACGGTAATGAATGACCGAATCCATGCAGACAACGTAATCGAATTTACCCAGTGCAGGGTCAAGCATGTCACCAGACATAAAGCGAATGCTGCCACCGTTTAATTCACTTGGCGCAGGCATCCGTTCCTCAGCTAATTTAACCAGCGTTGATGATAGGTCAATTGCAACCACCTCGGCTCCCCGCGCGGCACACAAGACAGAAAGCGCTCCCGTGCCGCACCCAGCATCAAGCACGCGTGCACCATTTAGGTCTTGCGGCAACCAACCCATCAGCGTGGCGCGCATTTGATCGCGACCCGCGCGCACCGTGGAGCGAATCCTGCCGACTGGCGCAGTGGAAGTGAGCTTAGCCCATGCATCCACTGCGGTGCGGTCAAAATAGGTTTCAATCTCGCTGCGCCGGGTTTGGTATTGCGCTTGGTGATTTGTGTCAGCCATCAATCAAATCCCAACAAATCAAAAATATCACGATCTTTCATCGGCTCGAACGTGAGTGGCTCGGTGCCTGCCCATAGCGACGCAGCGAGGCGCATGTATTCTTTTTGCACGGCCAGTAATTCAGGGGACTCTTCCATTTCGAACAGCGTGGATTTTTTCAAACGGCTGCGACGGAACACATCCAGATTACCAAACTGCGCCATCGTTTTTAAGCCGACGCGCTCGTTGAATTTGTCGATTTGATCGGTCGCATCGCTGCGGTTCGCAATTACGCCGCCCAAACGCACATTGTAGTTTTTTGATTTCGCATGAATCGCGGCAACGATGCGGTTCATCGCAAAGATCGAATCGAAATCATTGGCAGTCACAATCAGCGCGCGGTCTGCGTGTTGCAATGGTGCTGCAAAACCACCGCACACCACATCGCCCAACACATCAAAAATCACCACATCGGTGTCTTCCAGCAAATGATGTTCTTTGAGCAGCTTGACGGTCTGACCCACCACATAACCGCCACACCCGGTGCCGGCCGGCGGGCCGCCTGCTTCAACGCACATCACGCCGTTATAGCCTTCGAACACGAAATCTTCGAGGCGCAACTCTTCGGCATGGAAATCTACGGTTTCCAATACATCAATCACGGTGGGCACCAAGCGTTTGGTGAGTGTGAAGGTAGAGTCATGCTTGGGATCACAGCCGATTTGTAAGACACGTTTGCCCATCTTTGAAAACGCGACAGACAAATTCGAGGACGTAGTGCTTTTGCCGATGCCGCCTTTGCCATAGATCGCAAAAACTTTCGCATTGCCAATTTTGATATCCGGGTCAAGCTGGACTTGCACACTACCTTCGCCGTCGCCAGGTTTACCGACGGATTTCATCGCGCGTTTAATATCTGAAAATGGTACGGTTGCGGTGGTCATGCGGCTACCCTTTTGGTGTTGTCTATGGCAATTGATGGGGAATGTTTGCCCAAGGCGAGTT
>JAYVYF010000215.1:0-2197 GCA_043784585.1 Burkholderiales bacterium | reverse complement strand
GTGAGCACGGTTGGCGATGAATTGAGATATGCGACCAATAATCAATCAAAGGTATTTGCCGTATCAGGCAAGGATCGGGGTGCGATTTTGCTGGCGGGTAAAACCGGCACGGCCTACATGTACATGAGCAAAACCGGCAGTTTTTCCAGCAGCAGTTATTACATGGCAAAGCATCCCGATTGGGTCACGAAGTATTTCGAAAGCAAACCGCAGGACAAATATTTTAAAAAAATCTGGGAGCCGTTGCTGGAGCCGAAAGCTTACGAGCGCTCAGTGAGCGACGGTCAAGCCTACTCGACCAGCTTCAAGCAACTGTCGGCGCGTTTCGGCATGCAATACGGCACCGCGATGGAGTCCCCGAATGAGGTCTTTTATGGCCAACTGCTGAACGGTCCGTTTGGCGATGAAATGACGGCCAATTTTGCCAAGGCACTGGCGGCAAATGAGAATCTTGGCCGTAATCCCGCCGGCGCGACCGATATTTTAGGGGTGAGTTTTTCGAGCCACGATTACGTCAATCACAATTTTGGCCCCGAAAGTATGCAATCGCAAGACCACCTCCTGCGCCTTGACCGCCAGCTCGCCGATTTTTTTCAAGCGATCGATCAGCGCGTCGGCAAGGAAAATGTGCTTATCGTTCTGACCGCCGATCATGGCTTCATGAATGTGCCCGAATACAGCCAGGCGCGGCAATTTGATGCGCAGCGCGTTGATGCGGGCGATCTACGCAACGCCGTCAACCAAGCGCTCGAGATCAAGTTTGGCGTGCCCAAACTGGTCAAGCAATCGATGACGGGCGGCCTCACGCTCGATTACGCGGCCGCCGAGGTGAAAGGCGTTTCGCGCGACACGCTCGAACAAGCGGCATCCCATGTGTTGATGGCGCAGTCCGCGATGAATTATGTTTTTACACGCACCCAGCTTGAAGCAGGCAATATGCCGGACACGCGTATCGGCAAGCTCGTCGTACGATCATGGGATCGTCATGCCGCCATTGATCTCGTCACGATCCTGAAACCGTTTAATTATTTCCAGTCCAAAACCACCAAGACACCCGTTGCATGTTCGCACGGCACACCTTACAGCTATGACACCAACGTGCCACTGATGATACAAGGCGCAGCCTGGATCAAGCCCGGCCGCTACACCGCGCCCGCTGAAGTGGTCGATATTGCGCCGACGTTGTCCGCTATTTTGAACACGCGACCCCCGAGCGCAGCAGAAGGCAGGGCGTTGACGGAAGCGATAAAGATGCAGGCGCATTAAAACATAAACGCCGGCATGGGCGGGTGTGGTGGAGAACATTTGCCTGCTAAGCCGCGCCCATGCTAGAGTTTAAAATTGCTTCTCTCTCCAGCAGGGCTTAAAACACTTTGGCTGCTAAAGCAATGCAACCAGAGCAGCTAAACCAACAACGCCGCTGCCACATTCCTACCCTCTCCCGCCAGCACGTTGTAAGTCCGGCATGCGGCAGCAGTATCCATGACTTCAAAGCCAGTACGCGCCTGCGCAAATGCGGCCATGATGCGCGGGTCGGGAAAGCGGAAAGTCTTGCCTGAACCGAATATCACCAATTCCGGTTTTAAGTCGAGCAAGTGCGCAAAGTCAATAACTGACAACGTGGACAAATCGGCAATCTGCCACGGATCAATAATCTTATCCGGTGTCACGATCAGGGCGTGATAAATCGGCTGGTTATTGACCGATACGCTGCCGTCGTCATGACCGGTAATCGCGTTCAAGCCAACGGTATTATTGAGATGTAATTTCATATCGAGTCATCAAATTGTGAGGTGTGGCAGTCTGATTTTGGCACGTGCTTTGCGCGTCAGCTAAAATCGTTTGTGTAATGCATAAAAGCGACATTATTATAAAACAAACTCCTCCCTGGTCTTATCCACATGACGCATGAATTCAACCGCATAAAACGTCTGCCGCCTTACGTTTTCAACATTACTTCTGAACTCAAAATGGCCGCGCGGCATCGCGGTGAAGACATTATCGATTTATCGATGGGCAATCCCGATGGCGCTACGCCGCTCCATATTGTCGATAAATTAGTCGAAGCTTCAAAACGTCCGAACACCCATGGCTATTCAGTTTCCAAAGGTATTCCGCGCCTTCGCAAGGCAATTTGCGATTGGTATAAACGTCGTTATGACGTGGAATTCGATCCCGATTCCGAGGCAATTGTGAC
>JAYVYF010000214.1:0-2321 GCA_043784585.1 Burkholderiales bacterium | reverse complement strand
CATTGCGCAGAATTAATTAACAGCAGCATCAAAAATGATGTCACCAACATCACCACTGCAATCGATGTCGCACCGGCGTAATCGTATTGCTCAAGCTTGGTGATGATAATCAGCGGCGTGATTTCAGACACCATTGGCATATTGCCCGCGATGAAAATTACCGAGCCGTATTCGCCTAGCGCTCGCGCAAACGCGAGTGTAAAACCGGTCACCACAGCGGGGAAAATCGTCGGAAAAATCACCCGTGACGCGGTCTGCCAATTACTTGCGCCAAGGGATTTGGCGGCCTCTTCCAGTTCGCGCTCCATATCCTCCAACACCGGTTGTACAGTGCGCACCACGAACGGTAAACCGATAAAGGTGAGCGCCACCAAAATGCCCAGCGGCGTGAACGCAACCTTGATCCCCGCTTGAGCAAGAGGCGCGCCCAGCAGACCATTTGGAGCATAAATGGCCGTCAAGGCAATGCCTGCAACGGCGGTCGGTAACGCAAATGGCAAATCAACCAACGCATCAATAATGCGGCGCCCCGGAAATTTGTAGCGCACCAATACCCATGCGACTAGCAGCCCGAACACCGCGTTTATCAGCGCCGCGAGTAATGCGGTGCCGAACGTCAGCCGATACGAAGCCACGACGCGTGGGGCGCTCACCGTGGCCCAAAATTCGGCCCAGGTGAGCGTAAACGTTTTTATGAATGCCGCGGATAACGGGATGAGGACGATCAGACTTAAATAAAAGACAGTGAATCCCAGGGCAATGCCAAAGCCCGGCAACACGCTATGTGCGCGCTTGAAATAAGCGTTTGAGGCAGGCTCTGAAATGGCGATGGGCGTCATAATTTTTGCGAGTTCTTGCGTAAATTGCTTTTAGTTCGCGCCCGGTTGATAAATCTGATCAAACGATGCGCCATCTGCAAAGTGCATCCGGGTCGCTTTTGCCCAACCGCCAAACGCCTGATCAACGGTAATCAGATTTAACGCTGGGAATTGCTTTTCATATTTTTTGGCAATAGTGGACGAGCGCGGACGGTAGTAATTTGCCGCGGCGATTTCTTGACCCTGTTCGCTATATAAAAATTGCAAATACGCTTCGGCCACTTTGCGCGTATTGCGTTTGTCCACCACCCTATCGACCACGGCCACGGGCGGTTCCGCCAAAATGCTGAGCGATGGGATCACCACATCAAACTTGTCCAACCCAAGTTCCTTCAACGCGAGCAGGGCTTCGTTTTCCCACGAAATAAATACGTCACCTACACCGCGTTCAGCGAAGGTAGTCGTCGAGCCTCGCGCGCCGGAATCGAGCACCAATACGTTTTTATAAATCGCTTTGACGAACGCACGGGTCTGCTTTTCATCACCGCCAAATTTCTTTTCCGCATAGCCCCATGCGGCCAAATAATTCCAGCGCGCGCCACCGGATGTTTTCGGATTTGGCGTAATGACGCCGACGCCGGGCTTGATCAGATCATCCCAGTCCTTGACGCCTTTCGGATTGCCTTTGCGCACTAAAAAAACAATCGTGGAGGTGTAGGGCGACGAATTATTGGGCAATGTTTTTTGCCAATCGGCATTGAGCAATTTGCTGCGTAGAGCGATCTCATCAATATCCTGCGCGAGCGCTAACGTGACGACATCTGCTTCGAGGCCGTCAATCACGGAACGCGCCTGTTTGCCCGATCCGCCGTGCGATTGTTTGATCGATACCTTTTGCTTGTTTGCAGTTTCCCATTGCGCCGCAAATGCTTTATTGACGGCTTGGTAAAGTTCGCGTGTGGGATCGTATGAAACATTGAGTAGCGTGATCTCGCCTGCGCTGGAAGTGGCTCCAGCGGGTGCAGCAGAACTATTTGCAGCGGGTGCGGCCTCTTGTCTTCCGCACGCTGAAAGCGCCAGAAATAAAGCAATCAAAAGAGGGGCTGATAATTTTTTCATATTTAACTTCTAGGCGGGGCGGGCGGTTTGAGGCATTTTTGCTTCAAAAAACTCGTCAATAGGGGCGTTTCTAAAATTAATGCTTGCAGTGGCATCAAAAACCTCGCCAATGCACAACACCGCCGGACCGCTCAAATTAAGTGTGGACGCGGTCAAACCAGCCAAGGTCGTGAAGATTCGTTGCTCGTCATTCAGCGTGGCTGATTCGACAATTGCAACGGGTGTGGAGGCAGGCTTTCCCTGCGCAATGAGCGTCGCAGCAATCTGTGGCGCCTGGCCGGCAGCCATGTACAGCACCACCGTGTCTGCGTTCAATGCGCTCACCGACCATTCGCTCGCCGATTCATTTGGTCCGATGCGCGGCGTCGCAAACGTCACGCTGCG
>JAYVYF010000213.1:0-4053 GCA_043784585.1 Burkholderiales bacterium | reverse complement strand
CATCCCGATTCTTAAAAATCTGGAAGGTCAGCTGGCGTTCAGGGACGACCAGTATTCAGACTATGGCCGTTCAACCACACCAAAGGTCGCGTTTAAATGGAGCGTACTGCCCACGGTCGCGCTTCGCGCTTCTTATGCTGGCGGTTTCCGTGCGCCTTCGTTGACCGAGATTTCGACTTCAAGCGTGACCGCGTTCACGACCATCACCGATCCAAGACGCTGTATTACCGGTGATGAGCCCGATTGCGGCAGAACCGTTGCAATCCTGCTGCAGAACGGTGACCGCCTGCAACCTGAGAAAACAAAATCAGGCAACGTCGGTATTGTCTGGGACATCACCAAGAGCGCCTCTTTGTCGTTGGATTATTTCAATATTCGCCGCAAAAATGAAATCACCTACTTGAGCATCAATGCGATTCTGGCTAATGAAAGCGCGACCAGCGGGATCTACGCCAACCGCGTTATTCGCGGTGCGGCAACGGGCGATGGTCTGCCCGGCCCGATTCAAGCGCTCAGGGATTTCTTCTTTAACGGCGGCAAAACCGAGATCAACGGCTTTGATGCAGACCTTCGCTGGAACTTTGGCCTGGGCCAATGGGGCAAGCTGTCAAACCGCCTGGCGGGAACCTATTATGGGAACTATAAGCAGGCGCCCGACCCGACGTCAGATTTAATCGACTATGCGGGTTGGCAGGTTCCCAGGGTGCGCGCACAAGGCAGCACCAATTGGGAATTCCGTGACTGGGATGTGGGCCTGATTGGCAATTATGTACGCGGCTACAACGTGTCATATGACCCAAGGTATGCATGTGCAGATGTCAACCCTTTTGTGCCTACCGTATGCCGCGTTGGTTCGAATTTCACCGTCGATTCCTCGATACAGTACCGGGGCATCAAAAACCTCACCCTTGGACTTTTGGTACGCAACGTGGCGAACCGGAAGCCACCGCTTGATCCGATCTCAAGCTATGGCGTGAATTTTGATAACTTTGCTTACCAGGGTCGCTACTACACCGTGACCGCAAACTATCAATTTAAATAAGCGCCCGCCAAAACATCGCGACTTGCTCGATCAAGGGCAAGCCGCGATGCAGCGGCATATCACCGATTATTTTTTGTCACCACGCATCGTTTCGCCGCCTTGCAGCAAGGCGGGTCTTTTTACGGTCCCACCCGCCGCGCCATTCGTGACAGCTGTTACGTCGCGCTCAAACTGAATTTCTATTCCATAAGCGTCGGCCGCAAAGCGATCCTTTCCTTTGGCTTCAATTTCGAACGCGCCCTGCCCGTGGCTTGCGCCATTAGCTTGCCGCCCTCTACAAATACTTTTAAATCAAATTACGACATCAAGGTGTACGTACCGGCATATGCCCGCAGCTGCATTTTATTCATTTTTTCCGCCGCGCTGTTGGCGGCTGTGCTGCTGTCCACGGCGCTATTGACCGGTATGCTTCTGTCCACGGCCTCAAGTTTAATTTTTTCCAGTGGAATAATCCCACCGCCCTGCATCATCAGTAGCGCGTAGGAACAATCGTTGCTCAGTGATGCTTTTTAATTCACTATCAGTCATGGCCGTCGCCGTGCCCACGTGGGCGGCGATAATTGTTGCTGAAACGCCGAACATCACGTCCCATAACTTTTTTGTATTTTTCATACTTTTCGTATTTTTCATACCCTTGCCCCAGGCATTAAAGATGCTACTGATCGTCAATGTAGGCGCACTTGCCACATCGTGCTCAACTTCGCGGCAAACAGCGTCATTGACGGACAAAATTTTTCTAGTCATCGCGTCTATCAACAGAATCTGATTTCATCGGAGTAAGTTTTCATGATTCAGCTCTACTACTACCCCAGCAACGCCAGCCTCGCGCCGCACATTGTGTTGGAAGAAATCGGCGCCCCGTATAAATTGGTATTGGTTGATCGCGAAGTGCAAGCGCATAAGCAGCCAGAATATTTACAGCTGAATCCCGCCGGGCTCATCCCGGTACTCATTGATGGGGATTTGGTGCTTAGCGAAGCTGCTGCGATTTGCCTGCATCTGGCCGATCAGCATCTTGCGTTACATTTAGCTCCCCCTGTCGGCAGCGCCGCGCGCGGACATTTATATCGGTGGCTGATGTATTTGACCAACACGGTGCAGGCAGAGTTAATTCACTATTTCTACCCGGATCGTATCGGCGGGCCGCACGCCGCGTTCATTCAAGCAAGCGCCGAGGACCGCGTGATGCCGATGCTGGATATCCTCGACGCACATTTCGAGGTTATCGGTGGCCCGTGGATGTTGGGCAAAGATTACTCGATCGCAGATGTGTATCTGTTCATGATGTGCCGCTGGACACGCAACATGGCAAACCCCGCGCGCAATCGACCACATCTAGCTCAATTCCTAAGCATGATGGCCGCACGGCCCGCTGTGATTCGCGCACACGAGCAGGAGAAATTGATGATGCCTTGGTATTGAAAATACTGTCTCGATACAAAACAACATCTTGAAAAAAAGCCGCTGAATTTCTTCAGCGGCTTTTTGTATGTTGCGAAATGCCAAGACTACACTTTTTTGATGGTCTCAAGCATTTTGAAAATTGACTTGTTCGAGCCAATAAATAAGCGCTTGTAATACTTGCCCAGGCATTTACGCTCAAGCGTGTTGCGACGACTACGTTTACGTTCTCCGGCCATGATGGACTCCAGCGTGTGTGATGTGAACAACACCTTAAATTATAAGGTGTTTTGGTAAAAATTGCATCCAACAAGACGGACAGACGAAAACCCAGCCATTCAGCGATATTCTTATCATGCGCATTAACACTCAATTTCCGGCGTCAGAGCGACACTAAGGCAACTTTTGCTTCTAAAAACCCGTCTGAATTGTTGGTTATTTTAAAGCGTACAGTATTTGCGGCCGCAATCTTGCCTGCCCGAGCGAATGCAACGCAGCGCGATTTAAGTTATTTCTACCACAAGCGCCAATTCTTCTGCCTGCCGACAGCCAGGACAACACCATGCCCAACTCTAATTTTGCCGCGACGACTCTTGCCTCGCCCATTACTCCCCTACAGGCCCTCGATCATTGGGCGCCGATTGTTTGGCTAAAAACGAACGTTTACGCTTATCCCACACTCGAAGTAATGCATATTGTGGCAATCGCGTTGGTATTTGGCACGATATGGATTGTTGACTTGCGGTTGCTGGCGCGGTTGCGGGCGCTGGATCAGCTGGATGTGCAGGCGCTGGCAAAGGCATTGTTGCCGTGGACGCTGGTAGGATTTACGTTGGCGGTGGCCACGGGGTTGACAATGTTTGTCTCGCGCATTGGTGATTTGATTAATAACACCGCGTTCATTATCAAAATTTGTTTGCTGTTTGCGGCTGGAACGAATGCGGCCATTTTGCATGCGCGTGGTCGGCTGGATGCGGAGAATTTGTTGACGCGAATGCAGGCAGCGTTGTCGATTGCGATTTGGCTGATGGTGATTACCGGTGGGCGGTGGATTGCTTATTTGTAAATCATGCACGATGCAGATTGTTCAAGCTATATGGATAAGGCGTGGATGGGGTGCTGTTGAAAACGCAAGATGGAAATTGATTTCTTGAAGGAGAGAATATGAAACGCAGAAAATTTTTTATTGGCGTTGCCGAGCTCCGGTTTTGCGCTGGGGTTTGCGAAACTCTCGCTGGCGCATCACGGCGGGGATGGCTATGATGAATCGCGACCTATTTATCTTGAAGGCAAAGTGAAATCAACCAAGTGGCAAAATCCTCATGCTGAAATTGTCGTCACCATCGCACCCAATCTGAAACAGCCGCCTGCTCTGGCCACGCGAATTCCGCCGGCGCAAACCAGTCTCGTGAACGGCAGCAAAATTCTTTCGGGCGCGGTGGTGCCGACCAAGCGCGGCGATTGGGTGCTGGAATTAGCGCCAATGTCGCGTATTGCGGCTTGGAAGATAGTCGAGCCCAAGGCGGGCGATACGGTCGCCGCGATTGGCTTTACTTATAAAGACGAGAAGGGCGAGGCTCGGGCACGGATCGAGTATTTGATCATGGGTG
>JAYVYF010000212.1:0-3154 GCA_043784585.1 Burkholderiales bacterium | reverse complement strand
AAACCTACCCTAACCAATCACTCTTGACCCCAACCCATCCCGTCGCCACACGGGCGAAGCCATACGCCAACCAGTTTTTGATGCGCTCGGTCAGTGGGCGGCGCTGCCAATCGGCCGGATCGAATTGGCGTGCCCCGTCTTTGATTTCGGAGAATACGGATGTGCTCAGTTGGCGTGCGAAAGCTTCGTCCTGCACGACAATATTTGCTTCGCGGTTTAAAAATAAACTGAACGGATCGAGGTTGCTGGAGCCAACCGTGGACCATTGATCGTCGATGGTGGCGATTTTGCAGTGCAGCATCGATTTTTCGTATTCGTAAATTATGATTCCCGCGCCGAGCATTTGCTCATACAGCGCGCGCGTTGCCATTTGCAGTAACGCGTGGTCAGCGCGACCCTGCAGTAACAACGTCACTTCCACACCGCGCGCGGCGGCAGCGCGCAGCTCCCGACGGAAACCGCGGCCGGGTAAAAAATAGGCATTCACAATCAATATTTTTTTCCGCGCACTTATGATGGCTTCGAGATAGGCATCCTCGATTTGGCGGCGATTTCTGAAATTATCGCGGGCTAAAAATTGCGCGCGCATGCCGCCTGCCTGGCCATCATGCTGGTGCAATTTGGCGGCATTGATCAGCGCCGCACGCTGCGCTTTTGCGAGCGTTATTTCTTCTTGCGGTCGCCGTAACCAGCGACGAATTTCGGCTTTTGCACCCAGCTTGCGCACGCTCCACCATGACACCAGTTTCCAGAGGCGCTCGTTGGAGTGATAAATGTTGGCGAGCACCGGGCCTTCCACTTGAACCGCATAGTCATAACGCGGGAATTCGGACAAGCTATTGGTGAAATCATCAATCAGATTGATACCGCCAACAAACGCAATCCGCGCGTCAATGATGGCGATTTTGCGATGCGTGCGCCGCAAATGTGCGCGCCGTAAACTAAGCCAGCGATAGTCGGGACGAAACACCAGCACTGTGACGCCGGCGGCACGAAGCCCGGTAAAAAAATTTGGATTGGTTTCATGCGAACCAAAACCGTCGATCAGCACCCGCGACGCAACCCCGCGTTTCACCGCGCGTTTGAGCGCATCGGCGATGGCAGCGCCGCTACGATCATCACGAAAAATATAGGTCTCAATGCGGACTTCAAACTTCGCCGCATCAATGCTGTTGATTAGCGCCGGAAATAGCTCACCACCATTTTTTAGTAACGTAACGTGATTGCCGTCCTTGATGCCGTCGACCGCATCCATGTTGCAGTGCTAGCCGCGCCCGGGCGGCGTTGCCAACGAGCCATCTGCTGCCATTGATTGGCCATCGCGCGTGAAGCGCACTGCCAACCCCACATGGTCCGATAGCCCGCGCCATTTCACGCCGTCAATCGCACCATGCAGCCGCAGCACTTCTTCAACATTCACCCCGCGCACGTAGATGCGATCCAACGTAAACAGCGGAAAAATTGCCGGGAAAGTGCGCGCGGGTTTGCCGTGAATCTCTTCAAATACTTCGCGCAGCCCGAGTTCGCGTTTCAACGCCGCCGAGATGCCCCCGCGCTTGTTGCGCCAATCGTTAAAATCACCCGCCACCACCAGCGGCGCATCGCTCGGTACGCTATGTCCCAGGAACTCAATCAAGCGATCAACCTGCATGGTGCGGCTTTGTTGGAACAAGCCAAGATGCACGCACGCACAGATAAGCGGCACGTCCCAACCTAGCACATCAATGCGCGCCAGCAAATGGCCGCGCGATTCGAAGCGATGATGCGATACGTCCTGATTGGTCCAGTTCATGACCGGAAAAGCGGACAAAATTGCGTTGCCGTGATCGCTATGCTGATTCTTCGCGTTCACGCCGTACACAATATCCTGATAGCGCCCCTCCGCAATATGCTCATGCTGGGTAAGCTCTGGCCAGTCATCAAATTTCGCTTTATTTTTAGCATGCGCGCCCTGTACTTCCTGCAAAAAAATAATGTCCGCATCCAGCGCGTGCAGCTTCTCGCGCACCTCATGAATCACCAGTTTTCGATTCAACGGGCTTAAGCCTTTGTGAATATTGTAGGTAGCGAGGGTGAGAGATTTCATTTATTTGTCAACACTGGCAAACGCTTCGGCAAGCTCAAAATCGCATCACGATTGGTCGGCGAAAAACATAGCGCAGCCGCTTTTTCATAAGGCAGCCACACATGCTGCAAATGCTCACGTGGCGCGATTGTGATGGGCACGCGACCGGCGACCTTCAGGCCGAAAATATATTCATCGTTGTGCGTCACGCCGGGCGCATAACGGTGCCGCCAAATCGGGAAAATCTCATACACATTTTTTTCCTGCCAGTCCGTCAGCACGTGCTCAGCCGCAATCAAACCAGTTTCCTCTGCCACTTCACGGGCAGCGGTTTCGGCCGAAGATTCGCCTTCGTCCTGGCTGCCGGTAACGGATTGCCAAAAGCCAACTCGATCTGCACGCTCGATCAACAGTACCTCAAGTGTCGGGGTGTAAATCACGATCAATGTGGAACGTGGAATTTTGAATGGCTTGGGAGTGTCTGAAATCAAGGGAATTAATAACGCTAAAGAAATAAAAGGGGTCGAAGGGTTTGAAACAAGATTGGCGTTTATGTGGTGCGTCAAAGTCTTGGGCAAATTCATGCACACATTAATAATAACGATATTGTAGTCTGCACACACAACATTACCGCTTCAATAGGCAGCTTGTTGAACTTAAATAATCGATATGAACCATCTATGCGAACAATCGTTGTGCATGCAAATCACCATTGGCAGGATGGCATTTGCTAGACTCACAATTTACTCTCGACTAACTTACCATGGCGTCAGCAAAGCTGATCCGATCTATGTCCTCTTTGCCTACAATTCCCGCTGGTTTAGCTTCTACGCAGCCAATACTGTCCCGCGCCAAGTATCTTCGCGGTGCCGCGTGGGGAATTTTTGCCATCTCGATCTGGGTCGGCTGGATTTTACTGACTCGCTACGGCGTGACAACGACATTATCGCCTTACGATATCACCGCACTCCGTTTTACCTGCGCCGGATTGTTACTGCTGCCGATTGTGATTCGTAACGGCTTGGGCATTCATAAAATAGGCTTTAAAACATGGGCCGTCATCTGCATTGGTGCGGGCGTGCCGTACGT
>JAYVYF010000211.1:0-8699 GCA_043784585.1 Burkholderiales bacterium | reverse complement strand
GTCACAGAAAGTGGCGGGCTGCATGTCGTCGTTCAAGACGCTTCAACACACAACAATATTCGTTGTTTTATTGAAGATACTGATACTGACCGTTTCGTCGCCGCATTCAAAAAACGTGTTTCTGTTTACGGAGAAATACGGTACGCAAGAGATGGTACTCCATTGAGTATTAAGGCTAGCGACATCCGTGTAATGCGAGAATCCACTAAGTTGTCTTTTATCGACGAAATGATTGGAATCTACGCCTAGAATGAGTGATCGCTATTGGGATTCAGGATGCTTTATGGCCTTCTTTAACAAAAAAGCTGGACGGCATGAACAATGTCAATCGGCTTTGTACGCCACTGAGCGAGGTGAGTTGCGGATTATTACATCCGCACTCACGATGACCGAAGTAATTAAAATTAAAGGCAAACCAATACCTCCTGATGCAGAGGACAAAATTCGTGCGTTCTTTGAGCATGATTAAATCATGGTTCGCGACGTTGATCGTTTTATTGCCGAGCAAGCACGAGAGTTTATTTGGAAACGCAATTTGCAACCTTTTATGACGCGATCCATTTGACAACAGCATATCGAATGAAGCTGCTACAGCTTGACACCTATGACAGAGCAGACCTGGGTAAACTTTCCGGAAAATTGGGTTCTCCTGCGATGAAAATAAGCGAGCCAACATTGATTTCTTATCAGACAGAAATTCCGAAGATTAAACTTGGGCAGCAGACCACAGGTAAATCAAAAAGAAGTGCCGCTCGGAAAAGTGGCCCCAAATCGAATAATGGTTAATTCGCTTCTGATGACCGCAAAAAATATAGACCCAAAGGAGCCCGAGTGATATCGGGCTTTTGATTTTTTGCTTCAACGCAAATAATCCATAAATTATTCTAAAGTTTTTCTATGATTCATAGCTTGCGATTAAAAATAGCACTGGTTCCTTTATTCGCGCAAAACCCGCCCAAAACCCCCGCCAATACTAGCGTTCACATTATAAAAACCATGTCCTCCTCGAAGCAAGACCTCTACAGCCGCATCAAAATAGGCCCGCGATTGTTCCGCATCCTCATGAATTGCTGGCCGCCGTTTTGGGGGATGCGCATTCATATTTTGCGGATTTCACCCGACTGGCGGGAGGTGTCGGTTCGGATGAAACTCTCGTTGCGCAATCAAAATTACGTGGGCTCGCATTTTGGCGGCGGTTTGTTTTCGATGACGGATCCGTTTTATATGTTGATGCTGATGAACGTGCTTGGTGGCAAATATTTGGTGTGGGATAAGGCGGCGAATATTCAATTTGTGAGTCCGGGGCGCGGGACGGTGTTTGCGCATTTTAAATTGACAGACGAGCGGCTAGCCGAGATACGCGAGAAGACGGTGAGTGGCGAAAAATTTGAACCCACTTACCGCATCAATGTTGTCGATGCTGATGACAATATCGTGGCGATTGTCGACAAAACGATTTACATTCGCCGGAAGCTTGCGAAAGCATCGTAGAATCAGGGCATGCTAGAACCTGATCGCCTTACTGCTATATCGGCTGACAAGCCAGACCGAATCATTACGGCGGATAAAGCATCGTCGCTCGAAGAGGTGCAAGAGCGCGCGCTGCGGCCGAAGAAGCTTAACGAATATATCGGCCAGGAAAAAATTCGCAGCCAGCTGGCGATTTTCATTGAGGCCGCGCGCAAACGTAAAGAGCCGCTGGATCACACGCTATTGTTCGGCCCGCCTGGACTGGGCAAAACCACGCTGGCACACATCATAGCGCGCGAGATGGGCGTGAACATGAAACATACCTCCGGCCCAGTGTTGGAGCGCGCGGGCGATTTGGCGGCGATGCTGACGAATCTGGAGCCACATGATGTTTTGTTCATTGATGAAATTCATCGGCTAAATCCGGTTGTTGAGGAGATTTTATATCCCGCGCTGGAGGATTATCAGATCGACATCATGATCGGTGAAGGGCCATCGGCGCGTTCGGTGAAACTTGATTTGCCGCCGTTCACACTAGTGGGCGCGACCACGCGTGCGGGCATGCTGACCAATCCGTTGCGCGATCGCTTTGGGATTGTGGCGCGGCTGGAATTTTATTCGCCAGCGGAATTGCAATTGATCGTGACGCGCTCCGCTGAATTATTGAAAGTGCAGATGACGCAAGATGGTGCCCATGAGATCGCGCTGCGCTCGCGCGGCACGCCACGGATTGCGAATCGGCTGCTGCGGCGGGTACGCGATTTTGCGGAGGTAAAACGCGATGGCACGGTGGATAAAGAGATCGCCGATGCGGCATTAAAGATGCTGGATGTTGATGCGATTGGGCTCGATACGATGGATCGCCGCATGCTCTTGTGCATAGTTGAAAAATTTAATGGCGGCCCGGTGGGCGTGGAAAACTTGGCGGCCGCGATTGGCGAAGAACGCGACACGATTGAAGATGTACTGGAACCGTATTTGATACAGCAAGGGTATTTGCAACGCACACCACGCGGGCGGATGGCGACGCTGTTGGCGTATCAACATTTTGGCATTACACGGCCCGCGAGTGCCAACGTGCCGGAACTTTTCTAGTCAAACTTGTCAGACAGTCCATCACATCAAAAAAATATGGCGAAATTAACATTAAAAAATGCCCAGCAAACGGACCTTTTTGCCTTCGCCTTCCCACAACGTGTTTACTATGAAGATACCGACGCGGGTGGCGTGGTTTATCACGCACGCTATATTCATTTTTTAGAGCGCGCGCGCACTGAATGGCTGCGTTACCTGGGCTTTAATAACGGTGAACTCACTCGCAAACATAAAATGCTGTGGGTAGTGAGCGAGATCACGATTAATTATGTGAAGCCTGCGCGCATCGATGATGCGCTGGAAGTGACGGTGTCGATTGAAACGATGGGCCGCGTACGCTGTATTTTTCATCAAGAGATTCGGCGTGGTGAAGAGATTTTGGTGAAGGCGCGGGTTACGGTGGCGTCGGTGTCCGCAGATAATTTTAAGCCGCTGGAAATCCCGGTGGAATTGAAGAAAAAGATGGAGGCGACTTGTTAAATTTTTCGCAAGAGTTGGGCGTGCTATCGCTGGTGCTGCAGGCATCCATCCCGGTCAAAGTGGTGATGGGGATTTTGGCGTTGGCCTCTTTTATGTCGTGGTGGTATATCTTCGTGAAACTATTCACCGTGCGGCGCGCAAAAAAGCAGGCGGAAGATTTTGAGCGCGAGTTCTGGAGCGGCACCGATCTGATCGGCATGTATCAATCCGCCAGCTCGGGAAAATACGAAACAGCCGGCATGGAACGTATTTTTGAAGCAGGATTTAAGGAGTTTCTCAAGCTGAAAACGCGTGCAGGCTCCGATATTGGCGCGTTGATGGATAGCACGCGCCGCGCGATGAAAGCGAATTTTCAACGTGAGCTCGATTATCTCGAATCACATTTATCGTTCCTGGCCACCGTCGGCTCGGTCAGCCCCTACATCGGCCTGCTTGGCACGGTTTGGGGGATCATGAATTCATTTCGCGGCTTGTCGAACGTGGCACAGGCTACGCTGGCACAGGTGGCACCCGGTATTGCAGAGGCGCTGATTGCGACCGCTATTGGCCTGTTCGCGGCGATACCGGCGGTGATTGCATACAACCGCTACACCGCTGAAATTGATCGACTGGCGAATCGATATGAAAGTTTTATTGAGGAGTTTTCAAACATTCTGCAACGCCAGGCGGTGAGCTAAATGGCCGTCACCAGCATGCGCCGTCCGCGCAAAGTGATCGCCGAAATTAACGTCGTGCCTTATATCGATGTGATGCTGGTGCTGCTGATTATTTTTATGGTGACGGCACAAGTGATTACGCCGGGACAGATTGATCTGCCGAGTGTCGGCCAGGCGCTTGATCCAAGCATCGCGCCGCTGGAAGTTCGCATTAATAAGACCGGTGCAATTGTATTGGTAGATCGCCAGCAGGGCGGCAGAGAACAGCCGGTCATGCGCGAGCAATTGCTGCCAACGATTCGCGCCATTCAGGCGAAACAACCCGATCAGGCGGTGGTGATTTCAGCGGATAAAAATTTGAAATACGAAGATGTGTTGCGGGTCCTGGACAGCCTGCAAAAAGGTCAGATCAAGCGCGTCGGGCTGTTGGCGAAGCCGAGTGTTTGAACGGATGACTGGTAAATGAAATTGGCAATACCTGCCCGCCTGAACCCCAATAACGGCGGGCTTCTACAAGGCATAGGGCTGGGGACGCCGGTGGATATTGCCATTTTAGGCAAGCGCCCTCAAAACGTACGCCAATGCTGGCGTTTGTGGCGTCATCCTTCGTAATATGGCCACCTATTCACCCCGCCGTAATCCACGAGACGCACCAGATCCGCGCGCGCCGCGCGACCCTCAAGAAAATCGCCGCCAGCGTGACGGCAAACGTCACGATCAGGGTCGCGGGCCAGCGTTAGCGTTGGCGCTGCTGGTGCACGCGGCTTTTTTTGCGCTGCTGGTGTTTAGCGTGTCGTGGCAAACCAAGCCCACCGCGCCGCTGATGGCGGAGGTGTGGGATTCGCTGCCGCCGGTGCGCAATGCGCCCCCCACTCCAACCAAGCCCGATCCCACACCCGCTCCAACACCCACTCCAACACCGCCGCCATCAGCGCCGCCCATCCCTAAAAAATTGCCGCCGCCTGAAGTAGAAAAAGCGCCGTCGCAACCGACCAAAGCTGAAATCGATTTGAAGGTGAAACAGGAACGCGAGGCCGTCAAGAAGCAGGTGCGTGAAGAGAAAGAATTAGCCGACAAAAAGAAGTTCGACGATGCTAAAAAAGATCAGGACAAAAAGAAAACTGAGCTGGAAAAAAAGCAACGGGAAGATGCGGCTAACCAGCGCGCGTTGGATAACAAAATAAAGCAGGAACAAGCTGCATTGCAGGCACGGGAGAGCCAGGCGCGTGCCTCTCAGCTAGCCTCCCAACAAGCAGCACAGGCCGACTACGCAGGGAAAATCGCCGCGCTTATCCGCAGCCGCGCGAATATTCCGGATACGGTCACGGACCGGCCTAAGGTACAAATTCGTTTGCGGCTGCTGGTGAATGGCGTCGTCTTCGATGCGCAGGTGGTCAAGCCGTCTGGTAACCGCGTGTATGATGAGGCCATTGAGCGGGCTATCAATGGCATTCAGCAATGGCCATTACCTGATAAGCCGGAACTTTTAGGCTCGACTCGCACTCTCATTTTAAATATCGAACACGAGCGGTAACCCATGATTCGAGACACTCAAGCTTTTAGGGGCGGCCTTTCTGCCCTTGGACCTCCAAATCTGCGATCCTCATTGCGCAGCATCCGTTTGCGTTTGAACACAATCACGCACGGTTTTACGCATTACTTCATGTCGGCGATGGTGCTAGTCATCGGCATATTGGCGAACGCGCAATACGCCAGCGCGCAGCTCATTATTGATATCACCACCAGCGCCGGGCGCCAAATCCCGATCGCGATCGTGCCGTTTGCCAATGAGCTGACTGCGCCGCAAAATATCACGCCAATCATCATCAATAACCTCACCCGCACCGGCTTGTTCCGCATGGTGAATACGGGGGGATTAACCCAGGTTCCGTCTGAGCCATCGCAGATAAATTTTATTGACTGGTCATCACGCAATTCCGAGGCGCTGGTCATTGGCTCGATTAATCCTGCGGCTGACGGCAAATTTGAAGTGCGTTTTCGCTTGTTTGATGTCGCGAAACAAAATCAATTAACGAGTATTGCGTACACCGTTTCAGCGTCCCAACTGCGTGCCACGGCTCATAAAATATCTGATGAGATTTACGAAAAGCTGATCGGCGAAAAAGGCGTCTTCTCAACCAAGATCGCCTATGTGCTTAAGCGCGGCAGCCGATTTGAATTGCAGGTGGCAGATGCAGATGGATTCAACCCGCAGACGGTACTCGCATCGCAGGAGCCCATCCGCTCGCCCAAATGGTCACCGGATGGAAACAAAATCGCCTATGTCTCATTCGAAAGCCGCAAATCAACGGTGATTGTGCAAGATTTGCTGACCGGCCAGCGCAAGACGATCGCGAACTTTCGCGGCGACAACTACGCGCCGAATTGGGCACCTGACGGTCGACATTTAGTCGTGGCGCTATCGAAAGATGCGGTCAGTCAGATTTATGTGATTTCGGCAGACGGCGGCGATGCAACGCGCATCTCCCAAAGTAATTCGATTGATACCAACGCCACGTTCACTGCCGATGGCAGCAATATCATTTTTGTGTCGGATCGCTCCGGTGGGCCGCAGCTTTACAAAGTCCCCGCGTCTGGTGGCACCCCGATCAGGATGACCTTTGAAGGCAACTACAACGTCAACCCGCGCGTCAGCAGCGATGGAAAATTGGTCGCGTTTGTCACCCGCGACGCGAGCAGCCATTTGCGAATTGCGACTTTAGAACTCGCCAGCAATCAAGTCACGATTTTGACCGACGGCCCGCTGGACGACAGCCCCAGCTTTTCACCGAATGGCCGAACCATTTTGTATGAATCGAAATCAGGTGGTCGCGGTGCGCTGGGTTCGGTTTCAGTCGATGGTCGGGTGAAATCGAAACTGACCTCATCGGCAGGCGATGTGCGTGAGCCGGCTTGGGGGCCATATGGGTCGTCCTCGGCTTCGGTTACGAAATAACGGGGCTGCGGTGAGCAAGGCCCGCGAAGTCGTTGCAGAGCCTTGAAATACGTCTTAAAGGACTTGTAGAAATAGCGATAGCCGACAGGCTGGCAAGTATTTTCGATAAAGTTCGCTTGCGCACAGATGGCGCATAATTATTGGGTCATCTTAGGCACAGTGGTAGCTTGAACATGGCGTATAGCTGCAAACGCTATTTTTTAATCCGTGTTTTCGTGCAGGTCGTCCCGGTTTTGGTTGTCATTTAAAGGAGCAGTAAAAAATGAAAAGAATTCTTATTGGTTTTGGATTTGCGCTGGTGCTTGCCGCATGTGCAAGCAAAGATGGTGGCAAGGACGTTAAAGTCGACAGCAAACCCGTCATACCAGACACAACCACGTCGACGACACCGACCACCTCGGGCATGGGCAATACCAACGTCAGCGGAAAAAATGACCCGCTCAAGGACTCCAACAATATTTTGTCCAAACGCATTATTTATTTTGAATATAACCAGGACACAGTTAAAAGCGAATTCACCGACGTGATTCAAGCGCATGCAAAATATCTGAACGATAATCGTGGCCGCAAAATTCGCCTCGAAGGTCATGCCGACGAGCGTGGCTCGCGTGAATACAACATGGCACTCGGCCAGCGCCGCGGCGAAGCAGTTCGTCGAGCGTTGACCATTTTGGGGGTCGGCGCGGACCGGATTGAAACCGTTAGCTTTGGCGAAGACAAGCCACGTGCCACCGGTCATGATGAAGCGGCTTGGGCGCAAAATCGTCGTGTTGAAGTCGTTTACGACGGTGAGTGATGAGTTTTTTGCGTTCTAATTTAGCGATTCGCCGAAGCAGAATTGCGCTTGCGATAATTACGGCGGCGTTGAGCTCAGTCATGAGCTTTAACGCTGCTGCCGGCTTATTTGATGATGATGAAGCACGCAAAGACACCAGGGCTTTGCGTGCGCAAATCGAACAGCAAAACCGCGATAACGAGTTGCGAATGCAAAAAATTGATGAGTCCATCAAGAACATCGGCATTCTTCAGCTTCTGAATCAAATTGAGCAGCTAAACGCCGAGCTCGCACGTCTGCGCGGCCAGGTTGAAGTGCTGACGAATCAAAACGAGCAATTGGCCAAACGGCAAAAAGATTTCTATTTGGATATCGATTCGCGCCTTCGTAAACTGGAAGGTGTGGGCGACGCGCCACCGTCAGTGAATATGCAGCCTACGAGCGCGCCTGCGGGTATTGTGGGGTTGGCATCGCCAGGGTTTAATACTAGCGCGGGCCTTGCGAATGCAGCACCGGTGCTGCCGTCGGTGGGGCTGCCAGGTTCACCGGTCGGGCTGGCAGCAGGCATGCCCAACGCCTTGAATACCGCCAATGCCGCGACGGTAACCTACGGCATGCCCACCACTCAGGAACCCGCAATACAGTCAGGCCCGATCGGCGGCGCGGCCAGGCCCGCCGCGAGCATGGTGCCCCCTGTCTATACGCGCGAACAAGAAAATCGAGCCTACGATGTGGGTTCGAATCTATTTCGCCGTAACGACTATATCGGTGCGATCCGCGCGTTTGAAACATTTTCAAAAGATTTTCCGAACAGTCAGTTGGTTGCAAATGCGCAGTACTGGATCGGTATCGCCTATTTCAATTTGAAAGACTTTTCAAATGCACGCTCCATGCAAGAGAATCTATTAAAGAATTATCCAGAATCCTCCAAGGTTCCTGACGCATTGCTGGCGATTGCCAGTGTGCAGCAGGAAACGGGTGACAGCGGCTCTGCACGCAATACATTAGAAGATGTTGTTGCGCGCTTTCCCGGCTCCGAAGCAGCTGCCAAAGCGCGCACGCGCCTGCTGCAAGTATCACGAAGGTAGGAGCAACCGCCCATGACGTCTGTTGTAACGATTCCTGCCGCCATCCCACGCGCCGCCGAAGCTAAAGCCTCGTCCGCCTTTGCTTCGGCTAGAAGTGAAGAATTACGGATCAACGAAATATTTTTTTCACTTCAAGGCGAATCGAGTCGCGTCGGATTGCCCACCGTATTTGTACGCCT
>JAYVYF010000210.1:0-13176 GCA_043784585.1 Burkholderiales bacterium | reverse complement strand
ACTTGTTTTTACCACTGCGTTTGATGAATATGCGGTGAAGGCGTTTGAACTTAACGCGATTGATTATCTGTTGAAGCCGATCAAGCAGGAGCGCCTGCTGGCGGCGCTGAAAAAAGCGAGCGCGGTGCGGATTGCACAAGCGGAAGCGGTCGCATTGGCCACCAAAGCGCGGCGCAAACATTTGTCAATACATGAGCGCGGCAAAATTATTTTAGTACCCGTGGAGGATATTGTTTTTTTACGTGCCGAGCTGAAATATGTAACGGTTAAGACGCTGGCGAAAGAGTATTTATTGGAAGAATCGCTCACCAAACTGGAAGAAGAGTTTGGTGAAATGTTTGCGCGCATTCATCGCAGCGTGCTAGTTGCACGCAAAGCGGTCTCAGGCTTTGAGAAGGTGAGCGCGAATGCGGCGTTGGTCACAGCGCAAGGCATTAAACGTGCTCACGCAAGTGAGGCGGACAAAGAGGAATCCGCGGGCTCTTACTGGGTGGTGGTGCTCAAGGGGATTGAGGAGAAATTGCCGGTATCGCGTCGCCAGCAGCATGTGATCCGTGAATTTTAGGCCGCTTTCCTTGCCCCTCTGATTACCCCCAAAAGGTAATACTTTGGAATCTTCAATTGTTACGAATTTGTTGCTACCTATAGCGCTAGGCATCATCATGCTGGGCCTCGGTTTGTCGCTCACCGTTGATGATTTTAAGCGGGTGGTGAGATATCCAAAAGCCATACTGATTGGGCTTTTCATACAAATGTTCGTACTGACCAGCATTTGTTTTGCCATCTGCGTGGCACTCAAACTGCCGTCGGTATTAGCGGTGGGGATGATGTTGCTGGCGGCGGCACCGGGCGGTGCGACGGCCAATATTTACAGCCACCTGGCGAAGGGCGATGTCGCGCTGAATATCACCCTGACCGCGGTAAACAGTGTTTTGTCGCTATTGACACTGCCGGTCATTGTCGGCTTCGCGCTGCAATATTTCATGGGCAATGAGCAGATTGTGCCGCCGCCGTTCAAGAAGGTGGTCGAAGTCGGCGTGATTATTCTGGGCCCCGTTCTCGTGGGTATGCTGGTTCGCGCGAAGGCCGCGAAATTCGCAGCGAAAATGGAAATGCCGATTCGGCTATTTTCGGTATTGCTGCTGGCGGGGTTGGTCATCGCGTCGGTGGCGCAAAGCTGGTCGGTGGTGGTGGCCTCATTTGCGACGGTTGGTTTTGCCTGTCTGCTGTTTAATCTGGCGTCGCTCGGCGTGGGTTACGCGGTCCCGCTGGCGTTGAAATTGCCGAAACGCCAGGCGGTGGCGATTGCAATGGAAATCGGCATTCACAATGGCGCGCTGGCTATTTTTATTGCAATCAATATTGTGGGCAATAAAGCCATGTCGATCCCTGCCGCAATCTATTCGCTAGTCATGTTTTTGACGGCGGCCCTGTTTGCGGCGTGGCTGAATCGGGGAAAATAAAACACTTGTATTGGCGGGTGTTTCGACGCGTATATGCCATGAAACACCCGCGGACTTTAGTGATTTATTTTTTGGAAGGCTAGCTCCGCCGGTAAAGCTGTTATTTTTCAAATTTTTGTTAAGGGATTTTATGTCGTTGCTGTTATCACTTCTCGAGACCCGTGTGTTGGGGGTGCTGGTGGAAAAGCAATGCACCGTGCCCGACTCGTATCCGCTGACGCTCAATTCGTTGGTGTCGGGTTGCAACCAGAAAAACAATCGTGCGCCACTGCTCAACGCAAGCGACGAAGAGGTTCAACTGGCGATCGATGCATTGAAATCACGATCATTCATCGTTGAATCCAGTGGCGGCCGCGTGATGCGCTATGCGCACAACGTTGGCCGGGGTTTGCGGATTCCTGAACAAGCAGTCGCGCTGATGGCGACCCTGCTGTTACGAGGGCCACAGACCACAGCCGAATTACGAATTAATGCCGAGCGCCTGCACAAGTTTGCGGACATCAGTGCGGTGGATGGGTTTATGGAGGAGCTGAGTAACCGTGCGTACGATGTGGGTGGCGCGTTGGCTGTCAAGCTGGGCAAACTCAGCGGCGCTCGCGAAGCACGATGGATGCATTTGCTATCCGGCGTACCAGTTATTGAACCCGCTGATGCTACCGAATTTTCAGGATCAACCGCAGCAGGACTCAATATCAGCGTGTCAGAAATTGCCACGCTCAAATTACAAGTGGCGCGTCTTGATGAAGAGTGCACCGAATTGCGCGGCCTGGTAGATCGGCTCTATCGCGAGCTGGGGGTCAGTCGCTAGTTGTTAGCCGTTGATTGCTATTTTTAATCGCTCCACAACCTGCGTTGACGCACTAAACAGCGTTTTATTTCAGCCCGCCGCGATTGACAATTTCAATCCCGAGTTGGATGGTGGTGCGGCTGATTTCGGCACGCAAAGCATTTGACGCAAAACAGCAAGTGTTTTTTGCCGGTATCGGCGGTGTTGATACGCACGGTGAAGATCAGCTAAATCGCCAACAAGGATTGTTGAGCAAAGCTTCTGATGCGATGACCGCGTGCTACAACGCCAATGTCGAGCCGGGTTGGGGCGAAAATGTCACCGCGTTTAGAGCCAGCGATTTCAACTGCAATTTCACTCCCAATGGGCGCGAGTCTGACCATGCCTGATGTAGCGATCATATGGTCGTCGGCAGAGCCGTAAAAGGGCAAGCAATGGGGGGCAAATTTCCTACTCAGGTTTTGGACTGCCCGGAGGACACCGACAACGATTTATGGGTTCCCACCACTTCGGTAGACCCATACGTGCCAACACTCGCCATGTGGTTCGGTGTGGCATCGGGCAAGCTTAACCTGGTGTTTCCGAATTTGAATAGGGTCTCGGCGCTAAATTTGGCATTCATGGCTCGAGAATTATTTCTTGCAGGGCAGTTTCGCGCGGTGTGTTAAATTGCACCGCGATGAACCAGAACTCCAAAAATGCATTGTGGGTAAAGCGCTCTCTGGCGAGCGTGTGGCATCCTTGCTCGCAGATGAAACACCATGAATCCAGCCCGATGGTGCCCATCGTGAGTGGTCGCGGCGTGTGGCTGATTGATGCAGATGGCAATCGCTATCTTGATGCCGTCAGCTCGTGGTGGGTCAATTTGTTCGGGCACGCGAATCCGCGCATCAACGCTGCGCTAAAAAATCAGCTCGATACGCTCGAGCACAGCATGCTGGCGGGTTTCACGCATGAGCCTGCTATCGAGCTCGGCGAGCGTCTCGCCAAGCTCACCGGCTTGGGTCACGCGTTCTATGCAAGCGATGGCGCAAGCGCCGTGGAGATCGCATTAAAAATGAGTTTTCATTTTTGGCGTAACCAAGGACAACCCGCCAAGCAGAAATTTGTCAGCCTGAAGAATAGCTACCACGGCGAAACGCTGGGCGCGCTGGCGGTGACGGATGTGGCCATTTTTCGTGATGCGTATGGGCCGCTGCTGAACAATAATCTGATTGTTGATTTCCCCGGCGGCACGGCTCAAAAGCCAATAACCACGGGCGTCTCTAGGCATAGCGCCGCAAGCACCGCATCCACATTGCCGTTTGAGGTGTGCTGCCCGGAATGTGTTGTGGATGATGGCGCACAGCTTGAACGTTTGTTTGAAGCTCGGGCAGGTGAAATTGCAGCGCTGATCGTGGAGCCGCTGGTGCAGGGAGCGGCCGGTATGCGAATGTATCATCCGGATTATCTAAAAAAAGCGCGCGAGTTATGCACAAAATATGGCGTGCATTTGATCGCCGACGAAATCATGACCGGGTTCGGACGTACCGGCACGATGTTCGCCTGCGAGCAGGCAAACATTCAGCCTGATCTGATGTGCTTGTCGAAGGGCATTACCGGCGGTTATTTGCCGTTGTCTTGCGTGCTGTCGACGGACCAAATTTATGACGCGTTTTATGACGACGACACAGCGCGCGGTTTTCTGCATTCGCATTCGTATACTGGGAGCGCATTGGCATGCCGCGCTGCGCTGGCTACGCTGGACATTTTTGCGGCTGATCACGTGATTGAAAATAATCGCCTTAAGGCTGTGCGATTAACCGAGCTCACGAAGCCGCTCATGGCGCATCGACGGGTCAAAAATTTTCGTCACCTTGGCATGATCTGGGCATTTGAAGTTGACACCGATGATCCTGTATTTGCGCGCAATGTGTTTGCCGCCAGTTTGCGCCGCGGCGTGATGTTGCGGCCTATCGGCAACACCGTTTATTTTATGCCGCCTTATGTTATTGACGATGGCGAGTTTGATCATCTGGTGACGCAAACGCTGGCGGTGATCGATGAGGTTTGTACGATGACGATTGTGGGGCAATGCTAAAACCAGCGATGCTAAAACCAATCGGCGCGTTTTCTTCTGCGCTCATTTTCTCCGCCATCCTGTCTGCCGTCAGCTCTTGGGCCAATGCACAATTAGCGTCGCCACCCGCGGTGCCGCAACCTGTACCGCTGCCGTCCCCGGTGATGGATGTTTTTAAAAAAGCCGGCGTGCCGATCGAGAATGTCGCGGTTTTCATCAAAGAGGTAAACGCCCGTGACCCGTTGCTGACACTTAATGCCGACAAGCCGATGAATCCAGCATCGGTGATGAAGCTTTTTACGACTTATGCAGGCCTCGAATTATTGGGGCCGGCCTACGCGTGGAAAACCGAGGTCTATGCCGGCGGGGAAATTCGCCACGGCGTGCTGAAGGGCGATTTGATTTTGAAAGGCGGCGGCGATCCCAAGTTAACGGTTGAGCGTTTCTGGCTGCTACTGAAAGAGTTGCGCGAGCGCGGGTTGCAATCCATTCGTGGTGACCTGGTATTGGATCGAACCTTGTTCGAAGATATCGCTTTCGACCCGGCAAGATTTGATGGCGAACCGTTGCGTGCTTACAACGTTTCGCCGGACCCGTTGCTGCTAAATTTCAAGACGGTGCGCTTTTCGTTTGCGCAGTCGGTGGATGGCAAATCAGTCTCTATTGCGCCGGATATAAAACCCGCACAGATCGAGATCGTAAATCGGGTCAAGCTGATCGATGCGCCGTGTGGCGATTGGCGCGAGCGTGTCACGCTTGATCTGGAGACGGTAACCTCCACGCAACTCAAAATCTCGTTCGTCGGCAACTATCCGCGTAGCTGTGGCGAGAAAACATGGAACGTATCAGTACTCGATCACGCGCGGTTTGTGGGCGGTGTATTTGCGAGTTTGTGGAAGGACGTCGGAGGCGATTGGAAAGGAGCGGTCAAGCTGACCGGCACACCGTTGGATGCAAAACTGATCGCCACCGCCGAGTCGCCGCCCTTGGCCGAGGTGATTCGCGATATTAATAAATTTTCAAACAACACGATGGCAAGGCAACTGTTTTTGAGCTTGGCGGCCGAAAAATCAACGCCACCCGCCACGGCCAAGATGGCGAGTGAAATCATCAAGGATTGGCTGCACAAAAAAAATATTGCCGCATCTGAGCTGGTGCTTGAAAACGGCTCTGGCCTGTCACGAACGGAGCGCGCCAGCGCGGCTACTTTGGGTGCCATGCTTGACGCCGCGTGGCGTTCAAGTGTGATGCCGGAATTTATATCGTCGCTGCCATTGCTGGGGGTGGATGGCACCTTGCGAAAGCGCGCTCGTGGCGAATCAGTGGCCGGACAGGCGCATATTAAAAGCGGTACTTTAAGCGACGTACGGGCGATGGCAGGTTATGTGCTGGACAGCGCAGGAAAACAATGGGTTGTCGTCATGATGGTTAATCATGCCAACGCACCGCTTACGCAAGACGCCCAGGATGCTTTGTTGGCTTGGATATATGCGCGCTAGTGTTTGACCAAGCGTTTAGTCAAGCGCTTGGTCAAGTTTTAGGTGGTGCGGCTTGGTTAATCTCAAGCAGACTATTAAATATTCTATCGGCAAGTTCTCGTGGCATTGAATGCGCGCCGGGGCGGGCAAAAAAATAGCCTTGCAAATAATCGGCGCCCACTTCAACCGCGAGCCTTGCCTCCGCACTTTCCTCGATGCCTTCTATCGCGACTTTGGCACCGCATGCTTTGATCAGCTTTACCATATTGGTCAACACCACGCGCGCATGTTCGTCACGCGCGGCGGCGCGGATAACCAAGCCATCCAGCTTGACAATATCAGGCCGCAAACGCCACATGCGATCAAAGTTTGAATAGCCCACCCCGAAATCGTCAATCGCGATTTTGCAACCCAGCTTGCGATAAAATCGGGCCGCATCCGCCAGCTGAGCCTCATCTGCCACGCCGGTTTCCAGAATTTCGATCACGACGTCCGTTGCGGCCACATTGTAAAAGTCGATCATGCGCGCGAAAACTTCAGGATGATGCGGATCTTCAACCGCGGCTTCAGGGTAGGCATTCAAAAACAGCAGGCCGCGTTGGCTGCCCATGTTGGAAAAATTGCGTAGATGAAGGGCGCGACTAAGCCAATCCAGAAATAATTCTTCATCATGGCTGGCGGATAACGCAAAAACGGTGTCAGCACGAAATTCATGCCCGGAAAGATTGGTGCCGACCACCAGTGCTTCATAGCCGATCGCGCACTTGTCGTGCAGGCCAAAGATGGGTTGATATTGTGAGCTCAGCGTCAAGCTATTAAATGGAACACTCGCCCACCCAAAGCCTTTAGGCAAATGGGCAAAAATTCGTGTCGCGCCATTACTCAACGCCATTTTGGCGTTGACTGAATCGGCGGTGGTGGCATGGGCAACGTGCGTCGCGAGCTTGCGAACTAAGGCTTGCATCTTGAATCCCGGCGTTAGTATTTGAACAACCTTGATTCTTGACGATGAACGTTACCTGTCAATTACGGACACAGCGGTTTGGGCTACTGCTGTAATTTAAGTTCGGCGTTGATGCGCAGTGTGGGAAACATGCGCGTCACTTGAAAATTTTAATGCACGAATGCACCCCGTTAAATAAAGGCCTAAAGAATATTAAGCGCTCACTTCATATTTGGATTGTGAAATATTTTACAAATGTCAACCTTTGTATCTTACCGGTGACATTCGAAAGAATGTGTAGTTAAACAACATTTCGCGCGCGATAGTGATGTGCCGCGATATCAAGTGCGCGCCACTGGAATCATCGGTTGTTGGGCGCGTTGTGGCTGTTGGACGTGGTGTTCGATGTGGTGTTGGATCTGGTATTGAGGGCGGCGTTACGTCTTGCGGACGAGAGCGCATCGGCGAGTGCGAGCGCCACCAGCCGTTTTTCATACGGTTTCTTGAGCACTTGCAGTACCCCGGCATTGCGTGCGCGCAACTCAAAGCCGGGGCCACCATATCCAGTAATAATCACCACCGGAATATGCGGTGCAACGGCATGAATGCGGGTGGCGAGCTGGGTACCGGAAAGATTAGGCATCACCTCGTCACTTAGCACGGCATCAAATCGATCTGGCTGCCGCTCAAACGCGGCGAATGCCTCTTCGCTGGTCGCATAAGTAGCGCTTTGATAGCCTAGGCTGGCGAGCATTTCACTGGCCAGGATTCGCAACGGGGCTTCGTCGTCGACCAGCAATATACACTCGTCGTTGCCGCGTGGAAGCTCCGCCAGCTCGGGCAAATGCTGGTCATAGTCGCCCACTGCCGGAAGATAAACACTGAACGTGCAGCCACGACCGACTTCGCTTTCCAGATCAATTCCGCCGCCATGCGCTTTGGCGATTGACATCGCCAGCGATAAGCCAAGCCCGGTACCTTTGCCGGTCGGCTTGGTAGTAAAAAACGGTTCAAACATACGTTCACGCGTCGCCGCATCCACGCCAGTGCCGTGATCTCGCACCACCACGACCACGTAACGTGCCGGGGGAAGCTGGCCTTGCAAAACGATCTTTGGCCCGGGCTGATCGCGCAAATCACGTATTTCAACTTCAATTTCCAGCGTGCTCTCCAATGGCATCGCCTGCAGGCCGTTGGTGGCCAGATTCATGATGAGTTGGTGTAGTTCGGTCGCGTTACCCTGCACCAACGCGTCATAGCGCGCGACGTGTTGTGTGAATTCCACCGGATGGGGATTTGAGCCGCGTACCAGAGTAACAATCTCGTCCGTCAGATCGGCAATATCAACCACCTGCTTTTCGTTGGTCGACTTGCGGCTGAATGTCAAAATCTGCGAAACAAGCACGCGCCCGCGTTCGCCCGCTTTCAGCATCGCATCGATATTCTTGGCGATAGGGCTGGCAGTTTCCACTTTGGAACGCGCCATTTCGCCGTAGCCCAAAATTGACGCCAGAATATTATTGAAATCATGGGCAATGCCGCCTGCCAGCTGGCCGATCGCTTCCATTTTTTGCGCCTGATGGAGCGCGGCCTGAAGCTTCAACTTTTCTGCTTCCGCCTCTTTCTTTTCGCCAATATTTTTGATGAAGCCAATAATGCGCCGCTCGGTTGACACACCGTCGACAAGATGGACATCATGGGCAAAAGCGTTGACCCCGACGGTAACGTAGCGCTCAACGCCAGCTTGGTCTATCCCACCTAAAACCCGGTACTCAAGCACCGCCACCTTTAGTTCGCCCGACATCAGCTTGGCGCGGGTGCCCGTGACTTGCGCGCGATCTTGTGGATGAATGCGCCGTACCCAGCTGGATACGGTCTGAATCTCGATCGGCGATAAGCCCAACACCCCAATCGTGTCGCCCGCCCATATGATCCGGCGGGAGCGCTGGTCAATTTCAAAAATAAGATTGTCGCTGGCACGAAGCGCGGCGTTATAGCGCCGCTCAAGATCAATTTTTTCTCGTAACGCGTGGGTGCGGTCGCGCAGCGTGGCATCCGTTATATAAATGGCCGCCATAAATATGAACAAAAATTCCTGCAAGCGCAAAACAGCCGCGGCGACTGGCATCAGTCCATTGCTGAATGGACCTTGCTCCCGGCAGGTGTAGTACACCGCCATTAAAGCGTAAATCAATAACGACAGCGTGGTGCCGCGTGAGCTAAATCGGGCAATGGCCCAAATGATGAATGGGAGCGCAAAGTAAAAATACGGCAGTGTTGCGCCGTAGCTATCAGGCCAGCGCGCGTATGCCCACCACGTCGAGCCAACCAGCCCAGTTAGCAGCAAGCCAATTTCGGCCGCCCGCCGTCGCAGAAAATCAAGATCGCGGGCCCGCCAGCGTACCGACCATGTGGCGATGACGGGCGCGACCAGCATGACCCCAAGTCCGTCGGAGACAAATAGTGTCCAGAAGGTTGACCCAAAGCTGGCGTGTTGTTCAATTGACGCTTGAAGTGCCCGCAGGCCGGCCGTAAGTGCATTAACACCCAGCACGGCAACCAGTAAAAACAAGGCGAACCGAATGACCACAAGCGGAGAGGCCAACGTGTATGCGCGGTGCAATAAAAACCCGGCCAGGAATGCTTGCAGCGTATTGATCGATGCGCCGATGAATACTGATGCCCACCCGTGCGGCGCGTCGTGCAAGAACCCCAGAGTCGCGCCAAAAACACCGACCAGTACTGCGGCGTGAACTAGCCTGCGGCGAGATCTTCTCAACGCCGCTACATAGACACCCAGCGCAAATCCGTCCGCCAGCCAAAGCGATTCGGCCTCCACCGTTGCTGGGAGTAACCACGCAGAGACGAGGCTTACCGCCCAATAACCTGACAGCGCAATCAGCAACCAGATCAGCGGTTTCAGCCACCAAATGTGCGGACGATTATTGGCAGTGTTGATGACGGGATTCGGCGTCTTGTCGACGCCGTTACGGACAATGTTGGTCAGTGCGGACGGAGCTGACTGAGGATGCGGGGTGCTCATCGTGTGAAGACGTCTTCCCAAGGAGACACATATTTAAAATAAAGGCGGTAATGACGGGAGAATCGAGGGATACCCACGCCGTACGTTTACAATTACGTTGACAAGAAAAATTTAATGTATTCAATATGGCACATCGTTGGCGGTTCACCCAAGAAATAATAGCGCTCTCATGCGGTGCCGTCGTCAGGATTAGGGATGATCAAAAATGCCACATATCGTAGCAGTGGACGATGACGAATCAGTGCGTAGCCTGATAAATGACTATTTGACAGAACAGGGCTTCACGGTAACCGCCGTTCAAAATGGCACTGAAATGCACGCGGCAATGAGCGCCCGCAAGATGGATTTGGTTCTGCTGGACGTAAAGCTGCCGGATGAGGACGGGTTCTCGCTCGCGCGCGAAATTCGCTCTAAGTCGAATATTCCCATCATTATTCTGACCGGCCAGAACCACGAGGTTGATCGTGTGCTCGGTCTTGAGCTGGGGGCAGATGATTATTTGACAAAACCCTTCAGCCCGCGCGAATTGCTCGCGCGAATCAAAGCTGTGCTGCGCCGCTACGAAACAGGCGGGGCAAAAGTCACTGTGGAAAAACCCCAGGAGCTGATGGGAAGGCGTGCCGGCGATCCCCCGTCGCGACGCGATGAATTTCGCACCTATAAATTTTCTGGATGGGAGCTGTCTACCGGCACTCGTCGTCTGCTATCGCCAGCAGGTATGAGAGTGGAGCTCACCAATGGCGAGTTTGCGATGCTGGTCACGTTTTTAAAATCACCCCGGCGCGTGCTGTCGCGCGATCAATTGCTCGAATCCAGCCGCCTCCATGATGATATTTTTGACCGTTCGATTGATGTGCAAATTTTGCGACTGCGCCGAAAAATCGAAAGTGATCCGAATGAACCAAAACTCATCAAAACCGAACGCGGCGCAGGCTACATCTTCAATTCGGACGTGACCGCATAAGCTTCTGCATTTGGCGTTTGAGCCTTACCCACGCGTTCCCTGATTTTTATGGCCTCCGGTGCTACTGCGGATGCCCCATATCACGCCGCAAAAAATTCATCGCCAGCCTGAGCCATGCTCTTCATCAAACTGAATCTGATCCTCTTGAAGTTGCTTTTTAAGTTCAACCCGCCCCGCTTTTGCACCCGAGCTCAAGCGCTCAGCATTGTCAAAATCAGGCATCAAGGCGAACATGGATTTGATATTGTGGCGGCGAAAAATATCGGCAATTTCACGCGCGCGAAATCGATCTGTGCCCAATGCCTCCAGCGCATGACGCCCTGCTTTTAAGGCAGATTCGAAAGTCTCGCGCTCAATCACGGTCACACCGCGTTTGTACAGCTCAATATAGTGGGAAACATTGCGCGCCCGGGCGATGATCGTGACATTGGGAAAGTGTTCGCGCACCCGATCTGTGAGCGCGATAGAATCTTCCATATTGTCGATCGCGTTTATCAGTAGCTTCGCATTTTTGGCACCCGCTGCCTCCAGCAAATCGAGCCGCGAAGCATCGCCGTAAAAAATCTTATAGCCAAATTTAGCGAGCATTTCAATCTGATCCGGATCATGATCGAGTACCACCGGGCGGATGCCGTTGGCCAGCAACAGGCGGCCAATAATTTGTCCAAATCGACCAAAGCCTGCAATGATGACTTCGCCCGTTTCGTCGATCACATCAGCTTCGCGCTTGTCCTCTGCTTGGTTTGCAACCACCTTGTCGTGCAGCAGCAGCAAAAGCGGTGTTGCAGCCATCGATAAGGCGACCGCCATCACCAGCAACCCCTCCCACTCGATGGGTAGCACGCCTCCTACGCGCGCAGCGCCGAACACCACGAACGCGAATTCCCCGCCCTGAGAGAGCAACACCGCGAACAGCCAGCGCTGTTTGCTGGTGATGCCAATGACGCGCGCCACGAGCCACAACGCGATGAGCTTGACCGTCAGAAAACTCAACACCAAAGCTGCCAAGGTAAGTGGCGCAGATTTAAGCAAACCAAAATCCATTGCCATCCCGACCGAGATAAAAAACAGGCCCAGGAGCAGACCTTTGAACGGCTCAATATCGCTTTCCAGCGCGTGCCGGTATTCTGAGCTTGCCAGTAACACGCCCGCCAGAAAAGCGCCGAGCGCCATGGATAAGCCCGCCGACAACATGAGCTGTGAAATGGCGATTACCAATAACAACGCAAATGCCGTAAACACTTCACGCAAATTGGCTGACGCCACGATGCGCAGCGCCGGCCGTGTCAGGTAGCGGCCAATCACCACGACGCCCACGATCGCACCCACCGCTTTTAGGGCATCTTGCCAAAAGGGATGCGGTGAAGCCGCTGCACCCACGGCAAGGAGCGGAATCACTGCGAGTAGGGGAATCGCCGCGATATCCTGAAACAACAAAATGGCAAAGCTGGCACGACCGGTGGGCGTAGGCAAAAAGTTTCGCTCCGTCATGGTCGCAATGACAATCGCTGTTGACGACAAAGCCAGAGCCAGGCCCATCACCAGGGCTGCCTGCCATGGCAAACCAAAGGCGATGCCGCCCGCCGTCAGTGCGCCACCACATGCGCCCAGCTGCAAAGCGCCGCCGCCAAACACCTCGCGCCTCATTGACCACAAGCGCTTTGGCTCTAATTCTAGGCCGATCACAAACAACATAAGCACCACGCCAAATTCGCTAAAGTGCATGATGGAATCGATATCCCACACCAAGTGAAACCCCCATGGGCCGATGATAATGCCAGCGATAAGGTAGCCGAGCACCGAGCCCAAGCCGAGCTTCTTGGCCAGCGGCACCATCAGCACTGCTGCAGCTAAATAAATCAGTGCGTCGCGCATCATGAGAGGGCCGCTTTGCTAACGTGTGTCGCCGCCCAATCTTGGAGGCGCTGCTTGAATTCTGCTGCTTTCAATGTCAACCCATCATCGCTGACCAAATGCGCGCCGTGCAAAACAAAAGGTGGTTGCCAAAACATGCCGCAAAAGCGTGCGGTCATTTCAATTGGCATCGAGAACGTGTCAAACGGATGTTGATGAACGCCTGCTGCGTTGTATGCCTCAATATCGCCGCCGGTTGACGGTGCCCATAAACAATGTTTTCCATGCAGCGCGCGGCCTCTGCTAGCGGCTTCATCTGCTTGGTCGTTCGCGCCCTTGGTACCATCAGAGTGCGCGGAACCGTAGGCCCATCCCAGTGCAAACACTTTGTCGAAATAGTGTTTCATCAGCCCTGGCACGCTGTACCAGTAGATGGGATGTAGCCATACCGTGAGGTCGGCCTGGGAAAGCGCGGCTTGCTCGGTTGCAATGTCGATATCGAAATCAGGATAACGCTCGTAAAGCGAATGCACCGTAACGTGTGGCAATGTCATGGCGGCACGCAGCAAGGCATGCGTCGCACGA
>JAYVYF010000209.1:0-4634 GCA_043784585.1 Burkholderiales bacterium | reverse complement strand
CACGCTGGCCAAGTGGAAAACCGCTAACGGTTTTGACTCTGGCGCGGGCACGCAGGTGACAGTGGTGTTTGGCGATAAGCGTGATCTGGGTTATGGCCGGCGGATGACGGTACGTCAGAATCCGGACGGCACTTCAGCGTATCTGGTTGAAAATTATCTGATTCAAGCGGGCGCAGCTTATGCCTACTCGCCATTAAATCTTGAAGCCGCGATTGTGCGCGATCAGCGCTGGCTATTGGGTTACAACACCATCGAATTTAGTCCCGGCCCCAATGGCGGCATCAGCTTTGCCAAGTTTTATAACTTCAATGCGACCACGGGTGTTCGCGACCTGGCGGTGGATCTAGATGGTCGCGGCCAGAAAGCGATGCCTGGACCATGCATCACTTGCCACGGCGGGCGCGGCGATGCGCTCACGCCGCCCGATTCAACCGGCAAACCGCGCTTTAATTTAGTTCGCAATGGCCCGAGCAACACCCGTGGCGATGTGCGCGCGCAGTTGCATCCCTTCGAGGCGGATGCGTTTGACTATTCCACGACAGCTGGATTTAGCCGCGCCGAACAAGAGGCCGCCCTAAAAACTATCAATAAAATCATACTTTGCTCGTATCCGCTGCCCGCAACTTCCACCGCGCCGGAGGATGCGTGTCGCCGCCCTGCGCTCGAGGGCGAATGGCAGGGCACTACATCCGCGATCATTAAAGCGGCATATGGGGGGGATGGTTTGCCTAACCCGGTGTTTGCTGACAATTACGTTCCATCATCATGGGCAGTCGCGGGTCAAAGCACGCTATACAAAACGGTGTATGCGCCGGCCTGCCGCACCTGCCATTTATTGCGCGGCACAGGCCTGCAGTCCGATATCGACCTCTCGACGTTTGAGAAGTTTGACGCCTATTCGGATCGCACCAAGGCACACATAATTGATCGCGGTAATATGCCGTTGGCCAAAATTGTTTACGATACTTTCTATGGCTCGACGAGTCCAGAAACACTTGCCACTTTCTTGCAGGATCGCGGCTATTCAGCAAAGGACGCCAACGGTCGCGCGCTAAGACCCGGTCGTCCGGTGGCCGATGCGGGTCCGGATAGGGTGGTTCGACAAGGTGCCACCACCCTTTCCGCATCGAAGAGCCTTTATTCGAATGGGTATCAATGGTCACTAATATCCGGCGCGGCGGGAGGGGCGACCCTTAGCAACGCCACGACGGCAGCCGCCACATTCACAGCGAGTGTTGATGGGGCCTATGTGGTGCAGCTCGTGGCCACAAACGCCGCCAGCAACGGCGCTACGTCAAGTGCACCAGCACAGTTGCGTATTGTTGTGGATAGCTCACTTGCGCTGGCGCCCACCAATATCCGGTTCGCAGATGTCAAAACAGTGTTGCAATCAGCCAGTAGCGGCTGTACCAATGCCGGTTGTCACGCCATCGCCAGCGCGGGTGGCACCGGCGCGCCTCTGGTGTATGGAAATATTGACCGAAATGGCGATGGCATTATCGGCGATGCCACCGATGATGCGTGGTTATATGCAGAAGTGCGCAGCCGGATTAATTTTACTGACGTTATCGCCAGTCCGCTATTACGCAAGCCGTCGGGCAACCATCACAACGGCGCACAACGCCCCGGCTTTAACACCAGCGTGGCACCGGGCCAGGCGAATCGTGCCAGCTATGATTTGATTGTGAATTGGATTGCCAACGGAGCGCCGCAATAAAATGCGGCGCTGAACCTGAATTGATGTTGGGCTCAGTAGGTGCGGCGTGGGGATGTGTACGCGTCTTTTGGGAAAATAAATGCAGGTGTGCGCCCCACCAAGGTTTCGATCAGCCCAAGCTCCTGATCGGTGTGGTTGATGAATGGGGCGTTGCGAATATTTTTGCCACGACCGCCGTCATTCACGACGTAAATCGGACGGTCATGGTGGGTGGCCACAATCGTGTCTTTGCTTTCAGGGTCCACGCTTGACTCGACCGTTGTGCTGCCATAGCAGGTACAAAAATAAGTTTGCTCTGGCTCCGCTTCGATGTAGAAGCCCGTGCCGCGAATCCCGATCGTCGCGTTCCGCGTATTCACCTTCATTGGCGTATTGCGTGATACCGACAGCAACGCGCCAGTGAGCAGCCTGAGCCCGGCGATGATGAAAGACGACGATTTTTCTTCTTTTTCGATCACGACCGTGCTGCCACCGCGCATCACCATGGCGTTGGTATTGACCACAAAAACGATTTCACTGCCCGGCGCGGTTTTTACGGTGTCGCCCGGATTGATCCGTGTTTGCAGATTGGCTTCCTTGTCATTGACAGAAGCCTGGCCCTGCAGACGATAAATTGATTGCGTTGGCGGCAGTTTGCTCGGACGACTGCCAAAAATGGATTGCGCAAGTGCATCGCCCACCGGTAAGCCACTCGCGAACACGCCTAGTGACAGTGCCTGAATCAAAACTTTACGACGTGGATCGTCGATTTCTTTAGATGACATGTTGTGCGCCCTAATACGTCGGATACGTCGGATACGTCGGATACGTGCGGGTAGGTTCGAATGGATTCAAATTACGGTCAAATGGTTTACAGGTTAATCCTGCAATCAATCTGACGCTTGATTTTTTTACCTGACCTGCTGTTATTGCCATCATCCAGATTCTACAGAATCCACCCAACTTCATAAAGACAATTGATATAAAAAATGGACAATTAATACAGCGAATATACGTCCTAATGGGGATGCTGCCCAGCCCCTGATTGGGGGATACTTATAAGCGCTCAGTGGCAGTTCGCAGCGGCGGCTTTATCTTCTTGCTGGTGTCGATAATGCTGTGGTTAATATTATTGCTGACGTGGTTCAATAATGTGGTTGTGCGGGCATCACTAGTGACTTTGCGAGTGGCATTATAAAATTTGGTGACGTTGCGCCGCAATATGCTTCCTTTTGTGGACCTGCGTTTCTTTTTGAGGCTACGTATATTTTTTCGTTCCAATATGATTGAAAAAACTGATCCCGAAATCTTGCTACCGCGACGATGACGCGAGTGGAATTATGGGCGGCGCGGTGATCGCGGCGCAACTAAAACGCAAGGTATTTTTTACGTAGAACGCCATTTGGCTCGCTGTTTGAAGCAAAAATGCCTGAAACAGAAGTCTACTTAACCCGGCGAGCAATCGTCGATTCTCCAACCCCAAAGGAGCTACCATGGCTAGTAAATTCATTGCCCAACTTCGATATTCCGGACCCTTTGCGCTTATCACCACCCTTGCAGCATGTGGCGGCGGTGGCTACTCGGACTCCCAGTATGTCGCCCCGCAACCCGCGGTGTCGGTTAAAACAGCCGTAATGTCGCCGACGCAGGAGATCGCTGAAGTGTCATCTTTGGCAACCGGCACCGGCACGCTGTCAATGGACCCATCAATCGGCAGCATTACCGGCTCGATTATGACCTCCGACATGACCGCCACCGCAGCGCACATCCATACGGGTGTCGCCGGTGCCAATGGCGCCGTCATTGTTGGTCTGGTGCAAGATATGACCTTTCCTGCACGCTGGAACGTGCCGGCAAACACGGTCTTGACCGTCGCCCAGCAAGCCCTCTTCAACAGCGGTGGACTGTATTTCAACGCGCATTCTGCTGCCTTCGCATCGGGCGAAATTCGCGGGCAAATTGGCCGCGAAGTCGCAGTTGCGCGTCTGTCCGGCGTACAGGAAGTTTCGCAAAATAGCTCGACAGCGTCTGGCTTGGGCGTGATCTCGATTGACCCCATCACCCGTTTGGCCGATGTGACCTTGACTTTTTCAGGTATAACGCCAGTCGGCGCACATATTCATTCGGGTGTAATTGGCGCAAACGGCCCGATTATTTTTGACCTCGGCACCCCGACAGGTCCAGCATACTCAGCTGCAGCGCTCCAATTCTCTGAGGCCCAGCTCTCTGACTTCCGTGCCAAAGGACAATACTTTAATCTTCACAGCTCAGCATTGCCCGGCGGCGAAATTCGCGGCCAGGTGGGCTACCAGGTTCGTATCGCCGGCATGACTGGTGCTCAGGAAAATCCGCCAGCCAGCACGGCATCCACGGGTGTTGGCTTTGCTGCTTATGATCCGCAAACCAAGAATGTGTTTGCGCAGCAGACCTTGACCGGTTTTACACCAACACTTGGGCATATGCATCGCGGTGCAACCGGCGCAAGTGGCCCCGTTATCATCGGCTTCCAACAAAACGCCACGAATCCGCAAGTCTGGGCCACCAATGGTCTGGTGCCACTAGCCGATGCTGATGCCACCTTATTGATGAGCCAGGGCTTGTACCTCAATTCGCACAGCGCGGGATTTCCGGGCGGCGAAGTTCGCGGACAATTGCTGGGTAATCGATAAACCGGGCTCAATCAAACAACGTTACGTAAAACGAGGTCGCAGTTGCTTCTGCAATTCAGGTCGCTGCGACTTTTTTATTCGATGCAACGTGGGTCTTCATTTGCGACTTGCGTGTTTGGGGGACGCTTACTATCGCCTACCGGTATCTCGCGTGGCGTCCTTATGCGGTTGCTGGTGTTTCCATTGTTGTCGCTGACGTTGTTACCGAGGCATCGCTAGTTGCTCCCCGAGTCGCATGATAAAATCTGGCGTTATCTAACCGCAGCATG
>JAYVYF010000208.1:0-2691 GCA_043784585.1 Burkholderiales bacterium | reverse complement strand
AGACCGGTGCGCCAATCGAGCGTCTCAGCCACCGCATAAGCGGCTGAACCCGCCAGCACTGGCACGGCCAGCATGCCGGTGCCGATAATGCCGAGGCTGAAGAATAGAAACGTAAAATCGCCCGCCAGCGGCCGCAGCGCTTCAGCGGCTTGCGCCGAGGTCTGGATATTGGTGATGCCGCTGACATGCAGGGTCGCGGCGGTTGTAAGAATAATAAAAAACGCCACCAGATTCGAAAAGCCCATGCCAATAAACGTGTCCCATTTGATGCGCCTCAGGTGGCCGCTGATGACCTCTTCGGTAACGTTATCGGTGCTGCTCGCGTGCCCGACCTGGTCGTTTTCGTTTGCGATGTTGCTGGATGAAACATTCTTGGCGGCATTTTTAGGCGATTGTGCAAAGCTCAGCTGCGCGCCAGCATTGTTGGCGCCTTTGGTATTTTTAGAGCGCAAATCTTCCATTTCCTGCGCGGCTTGCCAGAAAAAAAGATACGGGCTGATAGTGGTCCCGAACACCGCTACAATTACCGTGATGGCATCATTATCCAGCGTCAGTTGTGGCCATACCGCTCGCGCCACCACTTCGCTCCACGGTACGCGAATCGTGAACAGCACCGCTACATACGACAGCAGCGCGAGTGTCAACCATTTTAAGTAACGTACATATTTTTCATAGGGCAAAAAAACCTGCAACACCAGGCACAGCAGGCCAAATGTGACCGCATAAATATGCGCCGAGCCGCCTACAATCAGCCGCAGCGCTTCGGCCATCGCGGCAATATCGGCGGCAATATTAATCGTATTTGCAATCAGCAGCAGCCCGACCACGCCGTACAGAACCCAGGCGGGGAAATGCTCGCGAATATTTGATGCGAGTCCCTTACCGGTGATGCAGCCCAGCCGCGCGCTAACCATCTGAATTCCGACCATCAACGGATAGGTGAATAGCACCGTCCACAACATATTGAATCCAAACTGCGCGCCTGCTTGTGAGTAGGTCGCAATGCCTGATGGATCATCGTCCGCCGCACCCGTAATCAAGCCGGGGCCAAGATGCCTGACGGCGGGATGCTCTTTAACTTTATTGATGGTTTTATTCATATTATTTTTTGAGCGCGGTAATTTCCTGACCGCGATTCGGAGCAACGCCGATCAAGGCAAGCCTGCAATCCGCTTCAGCAAACTGTAGCCAAACCACAGCCGATCACAGCCAACTAAAGCAACCTAACGAACTCATTCAGAGAAAAACTTGGTGACGCTACTGCATTTAATGCGGATCTCGAGCTTACAGCGGTTTCTGCTATCGTTACCTTTTATTGCTGTTGCCCATTGTTTTAATTTGTTATCGTGCATTGTGACAGCAAGTAAATTATCCTGAACGCGTATGACCTCCTCCATACAGCCGCGCACATTCTGGTTTATTGTTTTAGTCGCCGCTGCGCTACTGATGATCACCATGGGTGCGCGCCAATCTCAGGGCTTGTTCGTCTCTCCAATCAATACGGCGACTGGCTTGGGTATCGCCAACGTAAGCTTTGCGATGGCGATCGGGCAATTCGTTTGGGGCGCGGTTCAGCCGATTGCGGGCGCGGTCGCGGATCGCTATGGGCCGGGCAGGGTACTGGCAGCGGGCACAATCATCTTGGCAATCGGTTACGCGGTTACACCGTTGATGGGATCAAGGCTCGGTTTGGTTTTGTCGATCGGTATATTGACCGCCGCAGGCTCCGGCGCGGGCAGTTTTTCGGTATTGATCGGTGCCGCCGCTCAGCGCCTGCCCGCGGATCAACGCGGCATGGCAGCGGGTGTCATTAATGCGGGCGGCTCGTTTGGACAATTTTTATTCGCGCCGCTACTGCAAAAAATCATCACTGCTTTAGGCTGGATGGGCGCGATGTGGTCACTGGCCGCATTCTCGCTTTTTGCTTTGCCGATGGCCTGGCTGTTGCGGAAACAGCCGCATTCTCACAAGCTGAACACCAGCACTGACGCGTCGGCTGAGCCAACAAAGGCTGCCGCCGTTCGGGTAGCTTCATCGAAAAATCCGCTCAAAACGGCGGTTTACGACGCGCTGCAAGATCGAAGCTATCTGCTGTTGCACGCGGGCTTCTTTACCTGCGGCTTTCATATCGCGTTTCTGGTTACGCATTTGCCCGGCGAAGTCCAGCTTTGCGGGCTGCCGCCAGATGTCGCCGGTTGGTCGCTGGCCATTATTGGCTTGGCTAATATTGTTGGCAGCTTAATGGCCGGTTGGGGAGTCGGACATTACCGCAGTAAAACTATTTTGTTCTGGATGTATGCTTCGCGGGCAATCATTATCGGAGTCTATTTGCTGGCCCCCAAAACCGCCGCCACGTTCTATATTTTTGCTGCCGCCCTGGGCGTTACCTGGCTTTCGACAGTTCCGCCCACGGCGGGCCTGGTGGGCAAATTTTTCGGGACGCGATATCTTTCCACGCTGTTTGGGCTCACCCTGCTATCGCACCAAATCGGCGGATTTTTTGGCGCGTGGTTAGGCGGTATCGCGGTTACGCAGCAAGGCAATTACACTTGGATGTGGGTCGCAGATATGGTTCTGGCGCTCGCGGCTGCGCTATCCAATCTGCCGATCCGCGAGGCAGCCATGGTCAAGCGCGGATCAACTTTAAAGGCCGCGTAATCGGTGTGGTTTTTATATTTAATTGAATGCAGC
>JAYVYF010000207.1:0-1856 GCA_043784585.1 Burkholderiales bacterium | reverse complement strand
GACGGTGGGCGCGAGATCGCGCTCTGAGCGCGGATCCTATTGCGCAAACCGCCTCACGCTAAAATCAACTTATGAACACCTCAACAACCGAATCAGCCGTACCAGCAACATTCCCCCAGCATGGTTCAAGTACGCTGCGCACGCCAAAACAAATATTGGAAGCCAACAAACTCGCCAAACGGTTGCGGCGACAAGTTGGCTCTGCCATCGCCGACTTCAACATGATTGAAGCAAACGACAAAATCATGGTCTGCCTAAGTGGCGGTAAAGATAGCTACGCGATGCTGGATGTGCTGATGGGCTTGCGCGAAAAGTCCCCCGTACCATTTGAATTATTTGCCTTCAATCTCGACCAGAAACATCCGGGCTACCCGGAGCACATTTTGCCGGATTATTTGACGTCGCTTGGCGTGCCGTTTCGAATCGAGCAGCAAGACACCTACTCGACCGTGAAGCGCGTGATTGCCGAAGGCAAGACTATGTGCTCGCTGTGCTCAAGGCTCCGGCGCGGTGTGATTTATCGCGTGGCCGGTGAAATCGGCGCGACCAAAATCGCGCTCGGCCATCATCGCGACGACATTTTGCAAACATTTTTTCTGAATGCTTTTTTCGGCGGCAAGCTGAAATCGATGCCGCCTAAACTAGGCTCAGACGATGGCAAACACGTCGTCATCCGCCCACTCGCGTATGTAGAAGAGCGCGACCTCGAAGCCTATTCGCTGGTCAAACAGTTCCCGATCATTCCCTGCGATCTGTGCGGCTCGCAGGATAATTTGCAGCGCCAGCAGGTAAAGCTGATGCTGCGCGATTGGGAAAAACATTTTCCCGGCCGCGTAGAAAGTATTTTCCGCGCGCTGCAAAACACATCGCCCTCGCATTTGCTGGATCGCAATCTTTTTGACTTCGCGAATCTTAAGGCGAGTGGTGAATTTTCTGCGGAGGGTGATACGGCGTTTGATCCCGACGCTTTTGTGGAACCGATGCAGACGCAGGTGATTCGGTTGATGGTGTAGCAGCGCTTTTGCAGGGCACACTGGGCTCAGCGGTTTGTACAAACTACAAAACCTTAACGCGCATTCGACTGAATCTGCGTTGCTCGATGTCTACGCTTATGGCGCCGCGAGCAGCGAGTAATTAAATGAGGCGAGACGCTACTACGCCGCCAAACTTCCCGTCTCCACCGCCGCCATTGCCTTGGCCTGATTAAAATCATCGGCATAACCCGCGCCATAGAGACAACATGCCAGCTGATTCACCACGGGCTGCGGCAGCGCGACGTTAGCATCCAGCCGCTGTCTCGTCCATGCGGCAAGACCACGCGGATCGGTGGGCACGGCGGCGGCGACCCAGCGGGTGTGCGAGGTTTTCAGTGGGTCGCGCCCCGCGAATGAAACAATGTCCGTGCGCGATTCCATTTCTTCCTGAAACAGGGTCTGCCAGCCATAAGCATCTTCAATGCTCCTACCGTCACTGTTGCCGCCACGCAACTGAGCATCCAACCCCACCCGATATTTAAGCTGCGGGCGACTGTCGAGGCTGCCAAACTTGCATCCGGTCATGTCGATGCTGCTGGAAAAAAGCGCGGGCGTTTGCATGACCATGCTTTCGGTATCGGCGAGCGCGTTAAGCCACATGGGAATATTAAGGACGTGCAACGTTTGCGCCGGCTCAGTCAATACCGGCATCAACATATCGGCCAGCACGTGAGCGGGGGTGGATACGCCCAAGCGTGCTTTCAAGGCCATCATCGCCGCCAGTCCGGGGGAAATGAGCGACGTCGGCACCAGCGCCAAACCGTCTTCAGCAAGTCGGCGTTCGGCTTGCCCGCGCGTGGTGACCGGCAACACGCCGAGCTC
>JAYVYF010000206.1:0-12058 GCA_043784585.1 Burkholderiales bacterium | reverse complement strand
TTTCGCAAATAAGGTCGCGCTCGTATCATCTGGCGCAATCGGTAAGTGTTTTTCCAGCAAAATGTCGCCGGTATCGAGGCCTGCGTCCATCTGCATGATCGTAATGCCTGTATGGTGATCTCCCTCCTCAATGGCCCGCTGAACCGGCGCAGCGCCCCGCCAGCGTGGCAGTAACGAGCCGTGAATATTCAGGCAGCCAAATTTTGGAACATCGAGTACTGCCTGCGGCAAAATGAGTCCGTAAGCGGCAACAATCATGGCGTCAGCGTTGCAACGCTTAAGCAGTATTTGTACGTCGGCGCTTTTCAATGTGTGCGGCTTCTCAATTTTTAAGCCGAGCTTTAACGCTGCTTCTGCCGTGGCGCTCGGCATCAAGTGCAAGCCCCGGCCAAATTGCCGATCAGGCTGGGTGAGCACCAACACTATTTCGTGTCCGGCGGCATGGATTGCGTTAAGCGCAGTAGCCGCAAATGGCGGCGTTCCCGCAAATATGAGTCGCATGGCACTCTAATCAATGGTTATGCAAGTGCAAGTAAAAAGCAAACGTCGGCAGGGTTGCCAGCGCGTTTGCGAGAGCACGGGTGACACAGGAAAAACAATCACCTTAAAACTACTTATAAACGTGAATGGCTTGGAGTAAATTGCCTGCAAGATGATTTGAATAGGTCATATTTGCATGCTTTTTTAGCCACAAAACCGCTGGCTTTGAAACCAAAAAATTCAGCCGTCGTTCAGTTTATTTTTCAACGCGATTTTTGAAGTCCAAAACGCTTTTAGGCGCGAACAGAGGCCACCCGGCGACGCGGCGTAGAAATATCCATCTCGCGCTCAAGTTCCCGCTGGCGCTTGACCAGCTTGTTCTTGATCCGGTTCGCCTTGAGTGGCGACAGATACTCAACAAACACGTGGCCATCCAAATGGTCAACTTCGTGCTGAATACATACCGCCAGTAAACCAGACGCATTGATAGTAAATCGCTGTCCCTCGCGGTCCAGAGCTGTCACCATAACTGTTTCAGCACGTTCTACCTTGTCATAAAACCCGGGCACTGAGAGGCAACCCTCTTCATTGACGGCGGTGCCTTCTTTTTTGATTATTTCAGGGTTGATGAAGACGCGGAGCTGATTCTTCTCCTCAGAGATATCAATCACCATGATCCGTTTAAGCTCGCCCACCTGCGTAGCGGCCAAGCCAATGCCGGGAGCTTCGTACATGGTTTCTGCCATGTCATCGACCAGCTTTTTAATCTTGTTGTCGATTATTTTGACGGTCTCCGCGGTACGATGGAGAAGGGGATCAGGGAATGTCAGAACGTCCAGAATAGCCATAATTGCTTGCGAATTGAATAAATTGAGTGCAGAATCTTAAGAGAATACTTTAACTTTGAGGCGTATCGCTAAGTTTCAAGTCTAGTGGAAGTCGTCGAAACTAGCAAATCCGCAAGCAAATCTGAAAATAATCCTGCGAGTACTTTGAGGGGCTATGTGAGGCAACAAGCGGTAGATCGTAATGGTCATGTTGCTTCTCTTGTACCCTGTCAAGTAGCCGTATTGAGCGAGACCGGCCATGAAAAATACCAAGACCTTTCTCTTAGTCCTGACTTTATCGGGATTTGTTCCCCAAATTTTGTTGGCCCAAGGTGTGCCATCAGCTGCAGTCGAATCAAAAGCGGCGGCGAAAGCAACGGCCGCGCCCGCCATGGTGCCGGTCGCGCAAACGTCGGTCTCCACAACCGTCACTAACTCACCAAGCGCTGGGGCTCCTGCGGTCGCCTCTGCAGCGCCCGCCAAACGCGCGGCGACACGCCCCACCAAGCGTCCGTTGGCACTTGCAGAAAACGCGCCCAATACTTACACGGTGGTTAAAGGGGATACGTTGTGGGGTATTTCGGCTAAATTTCTAAAGGAGCCTTGGCGTTGGCCCGAAATTTGGAACATGAATCGCAGCCAAATTCGCGATCCGCACTGGATTTATCCAGGAGACGTTATCAAGCTGACATTTGATGCTGACGGCAACCCGCGTCTTTCGCTTGGGAACACTGGCGGAACGGGCGGCATTGTTAAGTTATCGCCGCAGATTCGCGCTGAAAAAATCGCACAAGCCATTCCATCGATCGCGGCAAAAGTGATTGGCCCTTTCTTGACGGTGCCGCTGGTGATTGAGGAAGGTGCTTTGCAAGACGCCCCGCGTATTATTGCGACTGAAGACGAGCGTGTCATTGTCGGTGCGGGTAATCGTGCTTATGCCGCCGGTATCCGTGAGGATCAGGGCATCAAATGGCAAGTGTTCCGTCCGGGTAAGGCGCTAAAAGACCCCGTGACTCAGGAGGTGTTGGGCTACGAAGCCGTTTATCTGGGCGATGCAAGAGTCAGCCGATTCGGCAAAATGGCGCAGGTTGACGGTGCGCCCATTCCTGAAGGCACATCCATCGAGATTATTAAATCGACCCAGGAAATCGGTCGCGGCGACCGGTTAACACCTACCGTGGAGGCGCCGGTACCGTCGTACAGCCCACGCAGCCCGGACAAACAAATGAAGGGTTCGATTGTTTCAATCCTCGGCGGCATGGGCGAAAGTGCACAATATTCTATCGTGGTCGTGGGCCTAGGCAAACGTGATGGTATCGAAGTCGGCCACGTATTAGCCACCTCACAGCTTGGCGATGTAGTTGCCACCGGCGATTCAAATGCTGGCAGACACGAATCCGTGGTCACTTCGTTCTTTAACCAGATCGGGGATGACATGGCGAATATTGACCGGGAATATCGTAAAGGTGATGCGTCCAAAAGTACCATGCCGGCGCGAGTAAAACTGCCTGACGAACGTAACGGGCTGGTATTCATATTCCGAACTTTCGACAAAGTTTCGTATGCCTTGGTGATGAGCAGCAAGCGTTCGCTTAAGGTCGGAGATGTCGTGCAGACGCCTTAAAAACGAACCCATAGACGACCCCGCGATCCCAAAAACCTGTTCCCGCTAGCTGTGCCGATTCCGAATGCAGGTGCCGAGCCAGAAGCATGGCTCGCGCTTGACCTTATTGTCGGCTTGGGTGGTGAGGGCTTGCGACGGCTGCTCGCGGAGTTCGGCTCTCCTGCCTCGGTGTTGGCGCAGTCGCCATCGTCTCTAGCCCGCGTTGTGAGCGCGAAAGCAGCGGATGCCGTTGCAGCCGGGCCCGCAATGGAACAGCTCGAGGCCGCAAAAAAATGGCTAGAGGGAGAAGCCAATCACTTGCTCACATTGGCCGATGCTGATTATCCCGCGCCGCTGCTGGAGATCAGTGATCCACCGCCGATTTTATATCTAAAGGGTAATCGAGCCTTGCTGGCTAGCCATGGCGTGGCCGTGGTGGGGAGTCGTAACGCCACTCCGGTTGGTTTGCAAAATGCAGAAGCGTTTTCACGCGCGCTATCGACTGCCGGACTCACTATTATTTCGGGTATGGCGCTGGGCATCGATGGCGCCGCGCATCGTGGCGGATTGGATGGCGGTGCATCCTCAATAGCGGTAGTAGGAACCGGGCTTGATCTGGTCTACCCGGCGCGCAACAAAGCGCTTGCCCGAGAATTAGCCGAAAAAGGCTTGATCATTTCCGAGTTCTCGCTCGGCACACCCGCTCTGGCGCAAAATTTCCCACGCCGTAACCGCATCATCAGCGGTTTGTCGCGAGGTGTTTTAGTGGTCGAAGCAGCACTTGCGTCTGGCTCACTGATCACGGCGCGCCAGGCGGCTGAACAGGGTCGAGAAGTGTTCGCGATCCCCGGCACCATCCATTCGCAATTTTCCAAAGGCTGCCACCAGCTCATCAAGCAGGGGGCAAAATTAGTCGATGACGCCAATGATATTTTGGTTGAACTACAGTGGCGCAACACAGTGGCTCGCGCCGCCAAGGCTGCCGACGTTGAGGGCGACCTGGATGACGAAAACGATGCTGACCTTGATCCGCTATTAGCCGCGATGGGTTACGATCCTGCTTCAATTGACGTTCTTATGGAACGAGTTGATCTGCCCGCTGACCAAGTGATGTTAAGAATCACCGAACTGGAGATCGAGGGCGTTATCACCTCACTGCCGGGTGGCAAATACCAGCGAATGCGGTAGTGCTCCGTCAGCCGATGCGGCGGTGCTTCGCTTGAGACTGCACCAGCCGTATTCATTTGTTCTGCCGGTTGCAAAATCGTGTTTGCATGCCATTTATCGCGTACGCTAAATAACGCGCCAAATTGAACGGCGCTTGTAAAAACCCTTGAATCCTGTCTATCATTTGCTGCGTTTTGCCTTTGTTTTGCCGTTTTGTCATTAACAAACGAGCAACGTGACAACCCTAGTTTGACCAAAAAAGAAAACGAAACCCGCCGTGACCAAACGCCTCATCATTGCCGAAAAACCTTCAGTTGCCAACGATATTGCCAAGGCGTTGGGAGGATTTTCCAAACAAGCCGATTACTTCGAAAGCGACGATTTTGTATTGTCGTCTGCGGTAGGCCATCTGGTCGAAATCGCCATGCCTGAAGAGGAAGAGGTCAAACGCGGGAAATGGACATTTGCGCATTTGCCGGCGATTCCGACCCACTTTGCGCTGCGACCGATTGAGAAAACTGAGCCGCGATTAAAGATGCTATTAAAGCTCTTGAAACGCAAAGACGTTTCCGGCCTCATTAATGCCTGCGACGCGGGACGCGAAGGTGAGCTGATATTCCGCTACATCGCGCAATACGCAAAATCCAAACATCCAATTCAACGCCTGTGGCTGCAATCGATGACCCAATCGGCCATCACCAGCGGGTTTAAAAAATTGGCCGACGGCAAAGCTTACGAACCGCTGGCTGATGCGGCGGTGTGTCGCAGCGAGTCCGATTGGCTGGTCGGCATCAACGGCACCCGCGCCATGACAGCATTTAATTCGCGCTCCGGTGGCTTTCAGCTCACCACGGTGGGCCGCGTGCAAACGCCCACACTCGCGATCATGGTTGAACGCGAAGCAAAAATCAAAGCCTTTAAATCGCGCGATTATTGGGAAGTGATCGGTAATTTTTCGGCGAGCGGCGGCGACTATTCCGGCCGCTGGTTTGACGAAAAATTCAAAAAAGCGGAGGATGAAGGCCTGCGCCCCGAACGCATCTGGGACGAAAAATCAGCACGCGCGCTGGTCACCAAATGCATGGGCAAGCAAGGCATTGTCGAAGAAGAATCCAAACCCACCACCCAAGCGCCGCCGATGTTGTTTGATTTGACTTCGCTGCAACGCGAGGCAAATTCACGTTTTGGCTTTAGCGCAAAAACCACCCTCGGCTTGGCCCAGGCCTTGTATGAGAAGCACAAGGTTTTAACCTACCCGCGAACCGATGCACGAGCGCTGCCGGAAGATTACATTCCGACCGTGAATGAAACCTTGACAATGTTGAAAGAAGGCCCGTACAACACGTTTGCCAAGAAAATCCTTGATGAAAAATGGGTGAAGCCGAACAAACGAATTTTTGACAATACTAAAATTTCTGATCACTTCGCGATTATTCCCACCACTCAAGCGCCGAAATCGCTGAACGAAATCGAAGCCAAGCTATATGACTTTGTGGTCAAACGTTTTCTTGCTGTTTTTCATCCCAGCGCGGAATTTTTGCAGACCACGCGTATCACCCGAGTTGAATCAGAGCCGTTCAAATCTGAAGGCAAAGTATTGGTCAGCGCCGGGTGGCTGGCGGTTTATGGTCGTGAGATTGACGATGAAAACGCGACCAGTAATTTATCTGCGGTAAAGCAGGGCGAGACGGTGAAAGCCGAAACCATTGAAGCGAAAGCGAACCAAACCAAACCGCCCGCGCGCTTTTCTGAAGCCACCTTACTTTCCGCCATGGAGGGCGCAGGCAAGTTGATTGATGACGATGAGCTACGTGCAGCGATGAAAGAAAAGGGCCTTGGCACACCGGCTACCCGCGCGGCCACCATTGAAGGATTGCTCTACGAAAAATATATTTTGCGCGAAGGTCGTGAGCTGATTCCGACCGCGAAAGCGTTCTCGCTGATGACTTTATTGCACGGTCTGGGCGTACCGGAATTGTTCTCCCCAGAAATGACCGCCGAGTGGGAATACAAGCTTTCGCAAATGCAGCAGGGCAAGTTATCGCGGCCGAAATTCATGGCGGAAATTACCGAGATGACGAAACACATTGTCGGCCAGGCAAAAAACTTTGAGGCCGATACGATTCCCGGCGATTTTGGCGTGCTGAAAACACCGTGCCCGAAATGCGGCGGTGAGGTGCATGAGAATTACAAAAAATTCCAGTGCCAAAAATGCGATTTTGCGTTTTGGAAAATCTTGGCTGGCCGTCAGCTGGAGGTGCCTGAAGCTGAAACGCTGATTGAGAAACGTGATGTGGGCCCGCTGGATGGATTCCGCAGCCGTTTGGGCCGTGCGTTTTCAGCCAATCTCATCATGAATAAAGAATTCGGCATCGAATTTTCATGGGGCGATAAAGACGGCGAGGACGGTGAGCCGCCTGATTTTACGGGCCAAGAGCCGGTTGGCCCATGCCCGAAATGCAGTGCCCGCGTGTTCGAAATGCCGAATGCATACAGCTGCGAAAAAGCCTTGGGAGCCGCTAAAACGTGCGATTTCCGCTCTGGCAGAATCATTTTGCAGCGTTCGATTGAGCGCGAGCAAATGGTGAAATTGCTGGAGACTGGCAAGACCGATTTGATCGATAAATTCATTTCCAAAAAAGGTCGCCCGTTCTCCGCTTATCTGGTGCGGCAACCGGACGGCAAAATCGGTTTTGAATTCGAACCGCGCGAACCAAAAGCCGGTGCCAAAGGCAAAGCCGCCTCAGCAGGGCCGGCAGGTGCGCTGCGCATCCTCGGCAAACACCCCGAAGACGATCAGGTCATCTCGGTCTATTCAGGCCGCTACGGACCGTATGTGAAGCACGGCACCACCAACGCCACCATTCCCGATAAGGACAAGGCGGATTCGATTACCCTGGCCGAAGCAGTCGCTTTAATTGAAGAGCGTACTGGTGGAATCATCACCAAAAAGAAAGTTGCGAAAAAACCAGCTGCAAAAAAGCCGGCGGCAAAGCCAGCAGCAAGGCCCACCGCGAAAGCCAAGGCAGTGGAAGAAGAAGCCTTTGAGAGCGTGGCTAAACCTACAGTGAAACGGAAAAAGGCGGCTTGATTCTGGAGCGTCAGACGTCATGAGCAATTTTTTTTGATAAAAGTCTATTCTTGGTGCGGCATTTGGTCCACTTGTGCTCCAAATGCCGCGCTGGTATCAGGCTTTAGATTTACTGGCCCCGTGTTCACCATCGTTTAAAAGATTGACGCGCCCTTTCTGGATTGCTGGCTAGCGGTCTAATGCCAGCGTCGACAGGAGCCGTCCGATCGCGCATCGAATTTTGTTAAATAAATTTTTTGCTACGATAGCGGGTGGGCGGCGCTTTAAAAGCTGTGCTACCGTCGCTGCCAATTGATTGCGTTCCCCTATCAAGCGGAGGCCAACATATTACCCCCAAGGCCAAATTAAGTTGGTCGGAGAACCCTTGATGTTCAGCATTTTTGAAAACCTTGTTAAACCTTACCCGGACGCCGCACCCATTCCGCCGCCCAGAGATTTTTTTGCGTTCATGTGGTCGTGTACTCGCGGCTTGCGGCCGTACATTTTGGCAATGACCTTGTTGACTGCCAGCATAGGTGCGTTTGAGGCTTTGTTGTTCAGCATGTTGGGCAATGTGGTCGACTGGCTGTCGAAAATTGCGCCCGCGCAATTGTGGACCGAACAGCGCACGCATCTGTTATTACTCGCGCTGATTTTGTTTCTGAGTCCGCTCGTGGTCGCGTTGCAAGCGCTGTTCAAACATCAAGCGATGGCGGGCAATTTCCCCATGTTGTTGCGCTGGAATTTTCATCGCTTGATGTTGAGTCAATCGTTGAGTTTTTATCAGGACGAATTCGCCGGTCGCGTTGCCACCAAAGTCATGCAAACCGCGTTGGCCGTGCGCGATGTATGGATGATCCTGGCCGACATCATGGTGTTCGTGATTATTTATTTTGTGACCATGGTCGCCGTTGTCGGCCGTTTCGATGCCTGGCTGTTGGTGCCATTTTTAGCGTGGTTGGGGTTGTACATTTGTGCGCTGTCGTTTTTCGTGCCCCGGCTGGGAAAAGTCGCGCAGGCGCAGGCCGATGCGCGCTCGCTGATGACGGGCCGCATTACCGACGCGTACACCAATATTGCCACGGTGAAATTGTTCTCACACACCAATCGTGAGGCCGGTTTTGCGCGTTCTGCCATGCAAGATTTCATGCTTACCGTTCACCAACAATGGCGCTTGATCACCAGCTTCGAAATCGTCAATCACATCTTGAGCATGCTGCTCATTGCCAGCACCGCAGGCGCGACGTTGTACTTATGGACACAAGGCAGCGTGGGTGTCGGCGCAGTTGCCGCGGCGACCGCAATGGCGCTGCGGCTCAACGGCATTTCGCATTGGGTGATGTGGGAATTTGCCTCACTCTTTGAACACATCGGCACGGTGCGCGATGGCATGTCGATCCTCTCGCGTCCCCATACGGTGCTTGATCTGCCTGAGGCCAAAGCGTTGGATGTCACGCGCGGCGAAATCCGCTTTGACCAGGTTTGCTTCGCCTACGGCGGCGAAAGAAATGTGCTCGATGAGCTAAATCTCGTCATTCGCCCCGGTGAAAAAATCGGCTTGGTAGGTCGCTCGGGCGCTGGTAAATCCACCATCGTTAATTTGCTGTTGCGTTTTTACGATGTCCGATCCGGTCGCATTCTGATTGACGGGCAAGACATCTCCCGGGTCAGCCAGAACACGTTGCGCGCGCAAGTCGGCATGGTCACGCAAGATACATCGCTGCTGCATCGCTCGGTCCGCGACAACATTATGTACGGCAGGCCGGACGCGAACGATGCACAAATGATCGCCGCTGCCAAACGCGCCGAGGCACATGAATTTATTCAAACCCTGACCGATCCGAGTGGGCGCAGCGCCTACGACGCGCACGTCGGCGAGCGTGGTGTGAAATTATCCGGTGGACAACGCCAGCGCATCGCGATTGCGCGTGTCAAATTAAAAGATGCGCCGATTTTGTTGCTTGACGAGGCCACCAGTGCACTCGACTCCGAAGTCGAAGCCGCGATTCAGGCGAGCTTGTACAAATTAATGGAAGGTAAAACCGTCGTTGCTATCGCCCACCGACTCTCCACGATCGCGGCGATGGATCGCCTGATCGTCCTAGATCGCGGCCGCATCGTCGAAGAAGGCGATCACCGCAGCCTGCTCGTGCGTAACGGCCTGTACGCAAGGCTATGGGAACACCAGAGCGGCGGGTTTTTGGGTGAGGAAATTGAAGAAGCGGCGCCGGCGAGGGCAACAGCAGAGTAGGATGGGCGCGGCCGAACGCCCACCATTAACGGGCACTTTCGACCATTTAATGCTCAAGACGCCCGCTATCACTCGACTCTAGAAATTCACTTGCACGCCCACCTTCACGCCGCGCCCGGGCAAGGGAGCCAAGCCGCGAATGGTGTCTACTGATGATGCGTTGAAGGCTTTTCGATCAGTAAGGTTGGTGCCGCGCAAAAACACCGTGCCGCCAATGCGATCCATTTTGAATCCATAAGTCGCAGCGGCGTTGATGAAAGTGTAACCCCCGGTCGGGCCACCGATATCATCGCTGGAAAAACGATTCTGTTTAGCTACATTTTGCGCTTCAACGCGCGCGCCCCAATCGCCCATCGCCCAAACCAGACCGCCAGTAACACGCAGCGGGGCCACGCGCGGAATTGGTTCATGGTTGGTGCGATCATCGGCGCGGGTGTAGTCCGCTTTCGCTTCCACATCGACGGTATAGGGGCCGTCAATTAAGCGTTGCTTACCTTCAATTTCAAAGCCGGCAAAACGCGCCGAAATGGCGCGGTAGCGAAACTCAGGCAATAACTTTGCGGTGCAGCCGGACTCCACCGATGTTCCATCCGCACAAGCGGTCACACCTACGCCATTTCCGTTGCCGTCTGCATCGCGATCCAGGCCGGTGCGGCGCAGTGAGATGTAGTTACCGAATTTTTGCGCAAAGATCCCGACACGTGCGCTTGAAGCGCCCTCTTTCCATTGCATAGCCAAATCTATTGCCGTGGAACGCTCTTTGCCAAATGATGGATTGCCCGCTTCATAGGCACCAGTCGCTCCGTGTGGACCATCTGCAAATAGCTCATAAAAAGTCGGCGCGCGCTGGGTGAAAGCCAAATTGCTGGTGACGGATAGCGCGGGAGTAATTTTGTAAATCGCACCTACTGATGCGCTGCCCGCCGTGAATGCGCGGGTACGGGCGTCGCCAAAGCGCACTGCGTTGGCTAGTGAGCCTGAGCCTGCACCACCATCGCTACTGATTTTATTTTGTTCGATTCGCCCGCCAAATTGAATTTTCCATGCACCTGCATTGAGTTCTTCAAACGCGAACACCGCTTGGTTTTTGGTACGGGTGAGCGGTACAAACGTTTCTGCACCGAGCGCAGAAAAATCAAAGTCTTCGGTCTGCAAACCCACCACACCCTGCAACGCGCCAATTTTGGCGTGCTTCACTTCCAGCCGGAAATCATTGCCTTTGTTCTTAAATGTTGTCTGTGGCACGCCGTCGTTCTTTTCAGTGTGCTCATAATCAGACTGATTGAATTTCGCGAAAACTCCCGTGATCAACCCATCTAATCCGTGAAAATTCGCCTCAACCGAATCACGCTTCTGTCGCATATCAATACGCACCGCTTCTTCCGCCACCGTGCCGTAAAGGGTTTTGTAGTCGGAATGCATCGCGCCCACATAACCTTTGTCGAATTGATATGACGCACCGACCGCACCCCCTTTTGCCTGGGATGCAGAATTGACGATCCGGTTATTGTTATTCAAGCCTAAGCCGGTGCTGCTGGGCACTTTGTAATCATCGGTATCGCGCGTAAAAGCGTCAACGTGGAGCGCGAATCCGCCCGCACCAAGTTCTGTGACCGCCGACGTGCCGCGCTCGCGCTCAGCACCACCAAAACGTGTTTCCAGCGATCCGCTCACACCGCTGATAGCGTTGCGTGGAATACGGTTGTCGACAATATTGACCACGCCACCAATTGCCGCACCGCCGTATAACAACGCCGCCGGGCCGCGTAACACTTCTACTTTTTCGATTACCAGAGCGTCAATTGATGGGTTGTGATCATTACTCACTGACGAGGCATCGAGTGAAGAGCCCAGATTATTCAGGATGCGAATACGATCGCCATCGAGTCCGCGAATCACCGGCCGTGATGCGTTCGGCCCAAACCAGCTCTGCGAGACACCGGGCAGATTGTTTAATGTTTCGCCAAGCGAATTACCTTTTTTCAGCAGTAATTCGGTGCCCGACAACGTTGACACCGGTGACACCACATCACGCGCGTCCAGCGGATTGCCGATGATGACAATTTCATCGACTTTTTGCGGCGCTGCGGCGGCGGCGACCTCAGCCCGAGCGGGACTTGAGACGGAGATAGCGGAGGCAACCGCGGCATACGTCGCGGTTAATTTAAAAGTCAAAATACGTTTTGAAGCCATGATTTTCCTCGGTACAAATTGCGTGGTCACGCAAAAAATAGACACAAAACATGGCTCGCGAGCGAAGGTTTTCGCTAGGAGCCGCACGAATATAGTTTGTGTTTACGCTTGCGGAGGTCCGCGCGCGAGGGCGATGCCGAGGAGATCAGTTGATACGGGTAGTGATATGACCGGCGGCGGTGAAGCTATACCGTAAAAAACAGGGATTGGAGGCTGGGTATGACTATCAAGGGTGCCTGCGTCTGCAAACGCAGCATCCCACGCCGTACACGCCGACGTAGTATCCGTTCTATCAGGCGCGTGACCAAATAGCGCTATCCAAAACTTGTTTTGCGCATCCACTGTCGATGATGGCATCGAGACATCGCTGCCCTCACCGTGAAACACAATTCGCGCGGCACGTTCGACAAACGCCTTATTGTTCGCATGCGCCACAGTGTGTAGGGCCACCAACGTTTGTGCCGCGA
>JAYVYF010000205.1:0-1847 GCA_043784585.1 Burkholderiales bacterium | reverse complement strand
ATCACTGATTTCTGCTGGCAACTCGCAACGTAAAAATAGCGTCCCATATCCTTGGGGCGCTATTTTTTTGTCTTGATTTTTGATTAGCCGCACCAAATTCAATTGAATTAGCTGCCTGACAGCCTGTTTACATCATGTACGCGGGCTATAATGTGGTCAGAATTTTAAGGGTTTTATTGAAATGAATCAACGTGATATCCACTTGCCGCTTCCACCGGAGGCAATCCCCGTCATCGATAACGCTGACACTATGATTGATAAAGTGATGAGCAAAGTTCCGGTGTCGTTAGCAGATACGCAGAGCAGTGTTGATAACCGTAAAATTGCGATTGATCGGGTCGGCATTAAAGCCATTCGCCATCCTGTGCGTGTGCAAGGCAACGCCCACAAAGATGCGCAACATACTATCGCAACCTTTACGATGTCGGTTCGTCTACACGAGGGTGTTAAGGGCACCCATATGTCCCGGTTTATTGAGCTTATCGAGAGTAACGCTGAGCCAATTAGCGTGACGACGTTCGGTAAATTGCTTGCGCGCATGGTTGAGCGGCTCGGTGCCACTGAAGGTCATGTGGAAATTGCGTTTCCGTATTTTGTCGAAAAAACAGCGCCGGTTTCACTCATAAAGTCGATGCTGGATTATGAAATTACGCTAAGTGGGCATATCAAAAACGGTGTTACGCAGATCACCACCAAAATCGTCGCACCGGTTACTAGCTTGTGCCCCTGCTCGAAAGAAATTTCAGCTTATGGTGCACATAATCAACGCTCGCACATCAGCATTACGGCTCGCCAGGCAGCAGCAGCAATAGGCATCGAAGAAATTATTCGTGTCGCAGAAGATGGGGCTTCAGCGGAGGTGTACGGGATATTGAAACGCGTCGACGAGAAGTTCGTCACTGAGCGCGCCTACGATAATCCAAAGTTTGTGGAGGATCTGGTTCGTGATATCGCGGCAGCGCTTGATGCAGATGACCGGATCGAAGCCTATATTGTTGAATCAGAAAATTTCGAATCAATCCATAATCACTCCGCGTTTGCCGTAATTGAGCGCGATAAATCATTGCCCGCTTGATTTTAACGACACCGTTCAGCACCACAGCTTGTAGGGTTGCGCTCCTGCTTTCAAGCGATAAAGCGGGCAGTATTGGGGTCGAATTGTCAGAGCGGACGTGCGCGATTGACCGCTTCTGATTTAAAGCGCGAAAGTTGTACTCAGAGACTGGCCATTGTGACGGCGGCCTTATTCAGCAAAACGTAATGCTGATCGGTAATATCCGTACCAGCAAGATTTAACACCCTAAAATTCTCGGCCAGGAAATTGATATGTCATCGGCAATCCCAACACCGCTGTTTCATAGTGACGAAGATCCCAGCGGCGTCGCGTCAAGCCGCATCCGCTCACGCCTATTGCGGGCAAATAAGCGATTTCATGCGAACGACAATATCTCCGCATTCGTCAAAGACGGCGAGCTCGATCAGCTTCGTGATGAGGTCGCTGCGAAAATGGCGGAGGTTTTAAAAAGCCTGGTGATTGATACCGAGCACGATCACAACACGGGTGAAACCGCGCAACGCGTCGCCAAAATGTTTATCAAGGAAGTGTTTGCGGGTCGTTATGTAAAGCAGCCTGACGTCACCGAATTTCCGAATATTGAGCATTTGAATGAGCTAATGATTGTTGGGCCCATTACGGTTCGCAGCGCCTGCTCGCATCACCTGTGCCCAATCATTGGACGCGTATGGATTGGTGTAATGCCGAATGAACATTCAAATTTGATCGGCCTGTCGAAATACGCGCGGCTCTGCGACTGGGTGATGAGTCGCCCGCAGATTCAGGAAGAGGC
>JAYVYF010000204.1:0-16261 GCA_043784585.1 Burkholderiales bacterium | reverse complement strand
AAATCGGTCCATTGGCCACGTTGCTCAAAAAAGCTGAGCCGCCTCAAGTTGTGAGGCGTTATTGTCCCAAGAATGTACAAATGGGACAATTTCACCTTCCATCAATTAATGGAGGTGGTGCTAATTGATTGATATCAAAGCACAATTTGGTGCGCCCGACAGGACTCGAACCTGTTACCCCCGGCTTAGAAGGCCAGAAGCCGCATATTATTTTTTAGCCCGTAAGTACCTAGTAAAAAAATTTAAACCCTAATGCTGGCGACCGTTCCAAAGCAAAAAGTTGCCAAGAGCCCGGGGGATGATGGAGTTTCATAAAAAATACTAGCTGTTCTTCCAATTTGGTTTACGCTTTTCCAGAAACGCGCTTACGCCTTCACTCTGGTCTTCAAAATCAAAAAGATCCATAAATCGTTCGCGCTCCAGCGCCAGGCCTGCTCGGCGGGGGATGCCATTTCGCGAGTTGTGAATAAGCGATTTGCAGAATTCGACTGACTTTGGTGAGAGGCCTGCCACACGTTCCGCCATTGCTTTTGCGGCGTCGAGCGACTTGCCTTTTTCAACGACTTCTTCGACCAGGCCGATGCTTAACGCAGTTTCTGCGTTCACACGTTCGCCGGTGAGGATCATGCGTTTTGCCCAGCCTTCGCCCACCAAGGCGGGCAGATTTTGCGTGCCGCAACCACCGGGTAGCAGGCCGACGCCCGCTTCCGGCAGTGCCATCTGCGCATGCGATTCGGCGATGCGCATGTCGCACGACAACGCGCATTCCATGCCACCGCCCATGGCGTAACCATTAACCGCGGCGATGGTGACAAAGCGCGCGTTCATCCATGCCTCGAACGCGTCGCCGAAGGCGCAAATGAAGGCGCGAGCGTTTGATTTGTCGGCCGCGTTTTCAATTTTGAAACGCTTTAAATCCGCGCCCGCCGAGAAAAATTTTTCGCCTGCGCCGGTAATCACCGCCGCATAAATGTTGCGATTTGCTTCCAGCTCACGCGTCAGCGCTTTAAATGCTCGCAATGATTCCGGTGTCCATGTGTTCGCGGGAGGATTGTCGATGGTGATGATGCAGGTGTGGTTTTCGATAACATGCTTAATCATTACGAGTCTTTTTTATATAGTTTGATGATGCTCGAAAAATCCAGGCCGCCGTTGCCGTTTGCCGAGTGCATTTGATATAGCTGCTGGGCGGCCGCGCCCAGCATGACGGGATGTTTCGCGGCTTTCGCAGCCTCGGTCACGAGCGTTAAATCTTTCAACATTAAATCGACGCCAAATCCGCCCGTGTAACCGCGCGAGGCCGGTGAATTTTCCAGTACGCCCGGGTAAGGATTGTAGGTGTCCGAACTCCAGCACCGTCCGCTTGATGTATTCGCAATCCCCGCAAATACTTTCGGGTCCATCCCCAATGTTGCGGCGAGCGACATGCCTTCAGCGGTGGCGATCATCTCGATTGCGAGCATCATATTGTTGCAAATTTTCGCGACCTGACCATTGCCCGCGCCGCCGCAATGAACAATGTTTTTGCCCATGCATTCCAGTATCGGTTTTGCTTTTTCAAAGTCCGCTAAGTCCCCGCCCACCATGAAGGTCAGCGTGCCTGCTTCTGCGCCGCCGGTGCCACCTGAAACGGGCGCGTCAATCATGCAAAAACCTTTCGCCTTCGCGTCAAACGCCACGTCGCGCGCGGTGTGTGGATCTATTGTGGATGAATCAATCAGCAGCGTGCCTGCGGCGGCGCTGTCGAGTACTCCACCAACGTAAACGCTTCTCACATGTGGTGAAGAGGGCAACATCGTGATGACGGCATCGACGCCTTCTGCACATTTGCCCGCAGAGGTGGCATGTTCCGCGCCCAAGTCGGTGAGCTTCTTGATCGCGTCGGGCACCATGTCGAAAACTTTGAGCATATGGCCGTGCTGCAATAAATTCCGCGCCATCGGTCCACCCATGTGGCCGAGGCCTATGAATCCAATTTTCATATGATCCCTAGTGAAGGCTACGCGCTTAAACGAAAACTCATGTAGGCGGCAATAACTCTTGCCAAGATAATTAAAACTACAAAGATACTAAAAATCCAATAACTCTATTCTGAAACTATGTTCCCGCGTCTTTGGCTTCGCCACTCTTTTTTCTTACGTGCTCAAAATCCGCGAGAGAAAAAATATAGGATACCGACTGCCGCGGCCCACAGCAGTCCAATTCCCGTCAGTGCGGCTGATATTGGGTCCAAGGGACAAAATCACTTCAATGAAATTGTCGTATTCACACCTGTATTCACCGACGAATCATCAAACCACCGCTCTGTGACGGTTTTTGTCTGTGTGTAAAACTGGATGACCTGCTTGCCATAGGGGCCCAAATCGCCGAGCTTTGAGCCGCGTGAACCGGTGAAGCTGAAATACGGGACGGGCACGGGAACGGGCACGTTAATGCCGACTTGACCGACATCGATTTCGTTTTGAAATTTACGTGCCACCGCGCCTGACTGGGTGAAGATGCCGGTGCCGTTGCCGTAGGGGTTCGCGTTAACCAGCGCGATGGCGTCATCCAGCGTGTCCACATTCACGAGCACCAGTACCGGCCCAAAAATTTCCTCGTCATAAATTCGCATACCCGGCTTCACGTCCGAGAAAATGGTCGGCGCGATGAAATTACCCTTCTCGTAACCCGCAATGATAGGATTGCGGCCATCCAACTCCAGCTTTGCCCCTTCGGCAACACCTTGCGCGATGAAGCTCTCAATGCGCGATCTGGCGGCTTTGGAAATCACCGGCCCGACATCGGTTCCGGCAACGATACCAGCATTCACTTTTAGCGTTTTAGCTTTGGCAACAATATCGGGTATCCACTTGTTTGCCTCACCCACCATCACCACCACTGAAGTCGCCATACAGCGCTGTCCCGCTGCGCCAAAACCCGCGCCCACGAGCGCGTTTAGCGAGTGGTCTTTATTTGCATCGGGCATCACCACCGCATGATTTTTAGCGCCCATCATGCACTGCGCGCGCTTGCCGTGATTGCTCGCGAGTTTGTACACATGCTCACCCACATGGCAGGAGCCGACAAACGACACGGCCTGAATTGTCGGATGGGTGCACAGCGCGTCCACAGCCTCTTTGCCGCCATGAATCACGTTTAAAACACCGGCCGGCACGCCCGCTTCCATCGCCAGTTCAGCAAGCAGCATCGTGGTCATTGGATCTTGTTCGGATGGCTTGAGTACGAACGTATTGCCGGTGACAATCGCCATCGGGAACATCCACAGTGGAATCATGGCCGGGAAATTAAACGGCGTAATGCCTGCGCACACACCAATCGGCTGGCGAATAAAATAGGTGTCGATCCCGTTGGCCACGTTCTCTGCGATTTCGCCCAGCGACAACGTGCCTATCGAACAGGCGTGTTCGACCACTTCGAGGCCGCGAAACACGTCCCCCTCGGCATCCGGCAAAGTCTTGCCCTGCTCGGCAGTTAAGCAGGCTGCAAGTTTTTTCATGTCACGGCGAATGAGTTCTTGGAGCTTCAACATAATTCGCGCCCGCGCGCCGATCGGCGTGTTTTTCCAGGTTTTAAAAGCGTCCGCTGCCGTGGAAATGGCAAGGTTTATTTCGTCTGCTGTTGCAAACGGCACACGCGCCAACACCTCTTGCGTGGCCGGGTTGACGATATCTTTCCAAACCTTGGTTTTTGATTCGATCAACTTGCCGTTAATCAACAGCTTCACGGTTTGGGCGGCGGTGGAGGTGGTGGAAGAGGTTGAGGATGGTTCGAGTACGGCTGACATGGCTGATCTCCTATTAATGCAGCGATTTAAAAGATTATTTAGTCAATTTTAGGCCGAATCCATCTCGCCTGCAGGCTCGTAACTTCGTTTGCGTGAATAAACGCTCGTTACTTTGGGTTACAAATTGAATTCGAAACGTGGCGAAATTTCCTGTGGCGAGACGTCAACCAGATGAAAATGCGCAGCGTTTAGCGCGTGTACGTTACTAACAAGGAGGCAGCATGAATAAGCGTCGTTCAGTTGTTTTTACCGCCATGTCAGCTGTGGGGTTATTGTCAGCGGGCGTATCTCTCGCGGCGAACGCCAATCAATATGGCTCAAATGTGCAGTATGACAATGCACAAGTTATCTCATCCACCCCTGTTTATGACCGGGTGTCTGTGCCGCGTCGCGAATGCTACAACGAACAAGTGACAGCCTATGATGAACGCAGCCGTGACCGCGTGGTTTATGATGATCAGTATCGCTACGGTGACAATTACCGAGACTACAATCGTTCAGGTGGCGGTGGAATAGGCCCCGGTACCATTCTAGGTGCGGTTCTCGGTGGCGCGATTGGTCACCAATTTGGTAATAGCAGCGGTGGTCGTGATCGCGGGACCGCAGCAGGTGCCATCATTGGTGGTCTGATTGGTAACAATGCAGAAAACAATAGCTACCGCCGGGCTTCATCGCCGCGTGAATATGCCGAATTTGAACGCGTTCCTTTCACGCGCGACGTTCAGCGTTGTCAAACAGTTGCCGATTATCGTGATGAGATTCGTGGCTACGACGTGCGTTACTTCTATCAAGGCCGCGAGTACAACACCAGGATGAATTACGATCCAGGCTCAACGCTGCAAGTGGAAGTCGGGGTGCGTCCTACCTATCGCCAGCCCACTCCTACATATTCACGTTCGTATTAGGCTGGAACAAGTAAATAAAAACAGCTGCACAGAAATATGCAGCTGTTTTTTCGTGCGTGAGGTTAAAAATGAAACCCGCACCCAGCTTGCCGTTTGGGGCGTTTGCTCGTAAAGCTTGTTTAATGTCGGTGTTTCTTCGACCGAGGCATATATGAACAGTGCCATCCCGACACTCTGTTGCGAGGGAAATGTTGTTAGGTTTCTCATTTGCATTAAAAAAAGCTGATTCCTCGCAGTAGAATCTTCGGAGGAAAGCTTTGGGCAGGTAAAGTGCGATGAATTAGTGGAACACGAACCCGCGCGAACTATTATTCCTCAAACGCAAACAGAACCGCATCTGCCGGCACCATATCGCCGACCCTGAAGGCTACACGTTCGACCACGCCGTCTCTCGGGCTGACAATGGTGTGCTCCATTTTCATTGCTTCCATAATGATGAGGGCCTGCCCCTTTTTTATCTTGTCGCCAGCATCTGCCATTACTTTTACGACGCGACCCGGCATCATCGCAGTCAAGCGGCCGTCGTTGGTGTCATCACTGGTCTCAAAGTAAAAAGGGTCCACTAATCGCAAGCGGTGACGAGTGCACGAGAGCAGCACGGAAAATTGCTCCTGATGTGCCAGCACTTTGAGGTGATGAACGACGCCATTTGCGGTGAAGTGAATTACATCGCCTTCAACAGAGTTGCGGGTGACATTGAATTCGCTGTTTCGAATATCGAACTTGATATTGAGCTTATGGCCTAGCGGCGAGCATTTGATATGGACCATTTCGATGGTCGCACCTGTGGGGTTGTTATTTCCTGCACTGCTTGCCGTATGAAACTCCAGCGTGCGCGTTGCGCCACGATTCAGCCACCATCCCGTTTTGCTGTCCCACACACCGCTGCCCGCTGATTTTTGCTCTCGCGCGAGCTCAAATAACGATGCGGCAATTAACGCCTCCGCAGGGCAGGCCGTCTCATCGGCCATCAACTTTTCGCGATGACGCGCAATGAAGCCGGTATCGGTTTCGCCATCAATAAACGCCTGGTGTCTGACCAACTGCTGCAGAAAGCCGAGATTAGTTTTAACGCCAATGACATCGGTTTCAGCCAGCGCAATTTGCATGCGGCGAATTGCCTCGTTCCGGTCGCCACCCCAAGTGATGAGTTTGGCAATCATCGGGTCATAGTAGATGCTAATTTCGTCGTTCGCAGATTTGCCAATCCCGACGCCGGTATCGAGGCGAATATCGCCTTCAAGATCCAGTGTTGGGGTGGCGAAAACATGCATCGTTCCCGTTTCAGGCAGAAAATTATTGGCCGGGTTTTCAGCGCATATTCGCACCTCGATCGCGTGGCCGCCTGTGATAATTTCTTTCTGTTTCAGTGGCAATGGCTCACCTGCCGCTACCCGCAGCTGCCATTCCACCAAATCTTCGCCGGTAATCATTTCTGTAATCGGATGCTCTACTTGCAGGCGCGTGTTCATTTCCATGAAGAAAAATTCACGATCCTCACCGGCGATAAATTCAATCGTTCCTGCGCCGCGGTAGGCGATGGCGCGTGCGGCAGCCACGGCCGCATCGCCCATTTTCTTCCGCATATTTTCATCAGTAGATAGGTACGGCGAGGGCGTTTCTTCGAGGACCTTTTGATGACGGCGCTGAATTGAACACTCGCGTTCATACAGGTGAACATAGTTGCCATGGGTGTCGCCAAATACCTGGAATTCAATGTGATGGGGGCCCAGCACGAAGCGCTCAATCAGCACATCATCATTGCCAAACGCGCTTTTGGCTTCACGGCGTGCGGCCTCCAGCTGCGAAATAAATTCTTCGGAATTTTCAACCAGCCGCATCCCTTTGCCGCCACCGCCTGCCACCGCTTTTATCAGCAGCGGATAACCGACAATATCGGCTTGCTTTGCCAGAAAAGCGGCGTCTTGATTTTCGCCATGATAGCCCGGCACCACGGGCACTTTGGCGGTTTGCATCAGCGCCTTGGCGGCACTTTTTGAGCCCATTTTTTCAATAGCCTCAACGGTAGGGCCGATAAAAACTATTCCTGCGGCTTCACAGGCGCGGGCAAATTTTGCGTTCTCCGACAAAAATCCATAACCCGGATGAATTGCCTCGGCACCAGATTTTATGGCGACGTCGATGATTGTTTCGCCTTTAAGATATGAATCCACAGGGCGCGGGCCGCCGATCAGGAAAGCTTCATCGGCCTGCTTCACATGCTGCGCGTTTGCGTCAGCTGTTGAGAAAACGGCGACTGTGCGAATCCCCATGCGCTTGCAGGTGCGAATAACACGGCAGGCGATTTCGCCGCGGTTAGCAATCAGAATTTTATTAAACATTTATATTTTCTACCTTAGTGTTGCTTGGACATTAATTGAATGTTGACGAGATGTAAGCAATTCAGCAAACGGCTAGGTGGAAATCTATGCAAGCAGCTTTTCTGGCTTTTCGGCCTCCTACGTTGTCTTGCCGGACCAGACGGGCGCACGCTTTTCAAGAAACGCGGCTAGACCCTCGCGACCCTCCAAACTAGCGCGAACTCGAGCAATACGCTGCGCGGTTTCCGCCACCAGATCATCATCCAGAGGGCGATTAGCGACGGCTGCGATTAATGACTTGCACTCCGCCTGTGCGTTTGGCCCCGCAACCAAAAGTGCTGCGCACAGTTCGCCAATCGCTGTATCCATTTCAGCGTCGGTAGACACAACTTCGTGCAATAAGCCTAAGCGGTGTGCCTCATGGGCATCAAATTTCTCGGCGGTCAAAAAATAGCGATGCGACGCGCGCTCGCCAATTGCGGCCACGACATAAGGTGAAATGACCGCAGGAATGAGGCCCAGCTTCACTTCAGAAAGCGAAAATGCCGCAGCCCGAGTGCCGACCGCGATATCGCAGCACGCAATCAAGCCCACACCGCCGCCATAAGCCGCACCTTGCACGCGCGCGATCGTCGGTTTTTTCAAGCCATATAGCGTCTTCATCAGTGTGGCCAGGCCCATGGCATCACGAAAATTTTCGTCTGGTGAATAGCCCGCAATACGCTTCATCCAATTGAGATCGGCACCTGCCGAGAACGATTTACCTGCTCCCGCAATAACGACAATGCGCACTTCAACTGCTTCCTCCATTGCAACCAGTGCAGCGGTTAATTCAGCAATCAATACGTCGTCAAAGGCGTTATGCTTTTCCGGGTTATTGAGCTTTATGACGCCGATAGAGCCATCAATTTTTGAAATTAAATAATTCATTTTTGGGCGCTTCCATCACACTCATTTAGTAATTTATCCTTTCGGCAATGTGGCAATTTAGTCGCCTAGCCTTTCTTCCGATACTTCTCGCCTGCTTCCACGAGTGTCTGCATGATGTTTTGCTTAGGTGGCAGAGGACAGGTGGTGAATTCCGAAAAGGCGCATGGCGGGTTATAAGCTTTGTTGAAATCGAGTTTGAAGGTGCTGTTTGGTGCAGGCTTTTTTTCTACAAACAGGAAACGTGAAGGGCGGTAAGTGGTGTCGCCCGAGGTGCCATCGCGAAACACGAAGAACAGGCCGTCATCGTTACCTATCACATCCATTTTGTGGGTTTTGCCTTTGAGTTTAAATTCGATATAACCGGGGCTGGGCTCTTCTGAAATTTCATCGATGATGTTCACAATCGATAGCGTCCGACCAGGCGGATACGGTATAAATTTTGCATTCACTATAAATTGGTCTTTCGCTTCGTACCAGAGGCGACCCGGGAAATTTTTACGTACCAAGGATTCATTGTCAGCCAGCCGCAACACAAAAGTGCCGTTGCGTTCAATGATGTGCATCGATATCCGCTGCAGTGAGACCCAATCGCGTTTTTCGCTGGAGGTTTTCATCACGCGTTCGCCGGAAAATGGCGCGCCATCGCTTGTCATCGAGACGCCGTCGGCCAGCTTGAGCGTCACGGTGAGCGCATCTTTATCCACGATTAACGCGCCGATTGTGTCAGGGCCGGTGCCTTTCAATTCGGGCGGCAGCACGATGTCGTTGTTTTTGCCGGTGCCAAAAGTATTGATGCCCGGTTTCATGATGAAGCGGCCGGCAAGCGTGAGCCAGCCATTGTCACGTTTTAAACTGGTTTCAACCTTGTCTCGCCAGGCTTCGATATCAGCGATATATTCAAGTGACAACTCGTTCTTGTTTTTGCCGCCCCCCGCAGGCCCAGCCTGAACCGAAAAAGTCAATGCACAGGTGGCAGCGAGGATGGCCGTTGGTAAAGTGATTAACCGTAGAAAATTTATTGACGCGGTTTTCATGTTGCGACTCCAGTGACGCTGCTTTGGTGGCGGTAGACTTGTTGAACCCGATTTTAATGCGGATTCCCTTGGATTACGCTTTGTAACGTTTTTCCGCGCCATGATTCGCGCCATAAATTGCCGAGTTGTTGCCAAGCTGGTTCCAGGGCCCGTCCTGCAGACGTGAAGCAAAGCCAGTTAAATGGTGTGGATAATCTCGTTGCATGGTTGGGCACAAAATTGCGAACCTAAAATTACATAAGTGACTCGTAATTAAACCAAATGAGTAAACAGCGAAAAATTGAGAACTTTATCGCGCGATATCGGGATGAGTCCGTATGTCTATAAATGAAACGCCTGTTCGTAAATCCGGTGTGAGCCAAAGCCGTATGCAGAACTTCTGGGGCAGTCTGCGCCAAGAATTCCGGCGGCGTATGCTGGGGCGCAAATTGGGGCCCGGCTTAGACGGGGGGAAGCCGCGAAACCAATAACGTCACCAACGCGCCGTCGACTAACTCTATCGGTCTATCTAACTTTGGCGCGGGTGCCGAGCTCATGCGCAGTTAAAACGGGGGTTGGAGACGATCGCGAATTTTCAGCGAAACGCTACGGGCGCATTCGGTCACCGCCTTAATCAGTTGGTCGAGATTGACCGTGAGATTGAAGCACTTTTGATCAAATTATTTCAAACAGATATTGCAGAAAAATGGCAGGGAAATTTGGGTTTGAGGGCCGCATTTGCTCGGAGACTGGCGCAGATTTCCACTCGGCTCGCAATTGCTTATCGTGATCTGTTGGATGAGGGTCGTCGCAAATATCCACCCGGTTCGCGCGGAACACCGCGCCTACCGGCTATCGCGTGCCGAGCGATAGTGAAGATCGGTTTATGCATGCGCTGGCATTGTTACGCCAACAAACGCGAGCCTTCCACATCGTGGGGCCGTCTATATCGACTCTACCGATTTGTTGAGAAGCGCGGCATTGTTGGCGAGAAAATTGCCCTCAACGACCGCGCCAATACGACTTGTCATCAAGAATTTGCGCGGATTATTTTGTTTGGTTTGGCCGATCTAGCCGGTCGTTCTCCCGAAATGATGGATGCAGCCTATGCCTCGTGCGGGGAATGGAGCAGTTTGGTCGAATTCACACCTCCCGCAGGCGTTGAGGGAGCGCAACATTGTTTTGATATGGAAGGTAATTTGCCGCCGTTGCAGTTTCATCCGCAAATGCAGTCAGACCGCATGCGTTGTTTTTCAACAGCGGCAGCCTGTTTCAAGGTCGTGTCGGTGCGCGTGAGTTCCCATAACATTGTGGGTAATGACAGGACGGTTCAGGTCGACAAACAAGGCGCTATAGTCCGACAGGGGGCTTATCAACATCCTGCCCATGGTTTGTCAATCCTGCGGTGCGATAATTTGATTCGCCATCTGATGAACGGCTGGGTTAAGGCAAGGCCGGCCCGGCGTGTTGATCGTGAAAGCGATGGCTTGAAAGTGGCTTGCGTGGCCTGTTTGCGCGCCAACGGTTCGCCGATTTGGCGGGTCGGCGTGGTGCGCTGGCAGCACTCCGCAGAAACCGGCGAGCCGCAATGGGGCATTGAAGTGCTGGCCGATAACCCGAAGGTAGTACATCTTTCATTGGCACCTGGTATCGATGGCGGGCTACCGAAAATGCAAACGATGAATCCGGCTTCGGCGGCGGGTTCTGACATCGGTCAGATCACGGGCATCACGACGGGTTTACTGCCCGCGGACATCGCCGAGCTGGCGCGGCGATGCACTAAAATTCCCGACATCGACGTTGCGCAGAACGGTTTGGCGCACAATTCTTCCAGGCAGAGTCTGCAGACCGCACAAACTCGTCAGACATCCGCAAGCGTCATCAAGGCGCTGTTGTCGCCGCGTGACGCAAGCCGCAGCATAGCGCACTCGCTGGTGATTCCGGGGTAGTCATTTACTGTCGGCACGGTGCTCAAAATTTCTTCAGATGCAGCCGAAAATTCCAAATTCTGGATTCGGCTTAATGGTGTGGTGGACTACACAGATAGTTGGGCGCAGATGAGCTTTACGGTTATGTCGCGCGCTCAATAAGTCACATTATCCGTGGCGCGTTGCCATACTGTGTGCTTTAAGTGCTCAAGTACCAGATCGGGTTGCAGGTCGTTCATGCATTTGAAATGTCCCAATGGGCATTCCCGTTGGAAGCAGGGGCTGCACACCAGCTTGAGTGAAATAACTTTCGCTTTGGGTGAAAGCGGCGGCGTAAATTTTGGCGAGCTTGAGCCGTATAGCGCTGTGACCGGCACACCGACCGCGGCGGCAACATGCATCAGGCCCGAATCGTTGGTCACCACATGTGTGGCAAGACTGAGTAAATCAATCGCCTCATCCAGCTTGGTGGCACCCGCAAGATTCACACAAACGTTGCCGGACAGCGCATTTATCTGCTCGGCAACGGCGTGGTCTTTTTGGGAGCCGAATAACCATATCTGATAGCCGCCGTTTTGTTCCCTAACAAGCGATACTGCGAGCGCCGCAAAATGTTCGACTGGCCAGCGCTTCGACGGACCGTACTCAGCACCGGGGCAAAACGCGATGATCGGTTTGGCGAGATTAAGGCGCAAGCGCTTGCCTGTTGTGGCGCGCCGCGCTGGATCGATTTCAAGACGCGGATTCTCTGACAACAGCTTGGTGGAGTCACGAGTTCGCGCGTTTGGCAAAGCGGCAAGTGCCGTAAAACGTTCGACCATTGACGGCAGTGCCACCTCATCCAGGTCACGGCAATCGCTCAAAATCCAGCCGCGTTTCTCGCCATGGTAGCCAGTGATGAGCGGGATGCGGGCGAACCACGGCAGGAGCGCGGATTTAAAGCTATTCGGGAGTACCAACGCCCGATCGTAGCCCACGGCGGCGAGCGATTGGCCCATCGTGCGACGTGCCAGCAGCTTCAAGTCACCATGGGCGAACGGGTTTTCGATGGTGCGCGAAACCTCAAGCATGCGCTGATAAACCGGCATCACCCAGCGCGGTGCGGCAACATCAATGATTGCGTCGGGGTGGCGTTGTTTGAGCAGCCGCAGCATCGGCTGTGATAACACCGCGTCGCCCACCCAGGCGGGCGCTATGACCAAAATTGGCCCTGTTGTTCGATCAAGCGTCTTCATATTATTATCACAAACACCAGCATTGGCGGATATCACAAAGCATAAATGCCTTTAAAGCCGCTCTGGTGTTGATGTTTGTCAATGGCCGTGCTTTACGGGGCCGGATAATTTATAGACCGTGCCGCAATACTGGCATTTCGCTTCGCCCGTGGTGGTGACGTCAATAAACACCCGGGGATGCGTGTTCCAAAGTTTCATGGACGGCATGGGGCAGTGCAGCGGTAAGTCTGCCGCGGTGACGTCAATATGCTGGAACTTCAATTCAGTGGGTAAGCTCATGTGCGTTCGTGTTTTGCTTATTTATCGTTGCTGATCTGTTCGGCTTGGGCCAGCGTTTGCATACCTGCCGGTTCATTCAAACTATACTTTAACGTATTCGGCATGTCGTCATCTTGCGTATGCTTGGTTGGCTGGATATCCTTCTTTTTTGTAGGAAACCTGTTTACGCAATGTGAGATAATTCGCAAATGCTGATGACGGATGAAAGCGCTGAAAAATTCGCAGGCGAAGTCTGTTTCAGCACGTTTCTGTTGAAGCCGCACGCATCTACTTCAGTTACAAAAAAGCGATATTACAAAAAAGCGGTAAGCTCAAAGTCATGAACATAACGACATGAAAACTAAAGCATTTGCCCAGCCAATCTCAAGCCCAGCCGCGACTAACGCTGTCAACATCCCATCGGGTGACGCGATGACCGCTGAAAATAAAATTTCGGGCGATATGCTGTTGTTCTCATCGGGTTTGATGGTTTTTGCGTCGATGTTGTGGCTCGCGATCTACTGGGGTTTTGGCCAACGTTTCTCGACGCTGATCCCGCTGATTTTTCAGGCGATATCAGCGTGCATGATGCTTTTTTATTTGAAGACCCGAAAACTGCAGCTGTTTTGTCTGATGCAGTTGTCGTTATTCTTGTTCACGCCATTCGTGCTGCAGTGGTCGATCGGTAATTTCGTCAATTCAAGCGGCGTTTCGCTATGGGCGTTGCTGGCGCCAGTCGGTGCAATTGTAATTTTAGGTACCAAGGAATCGGTGCCGTGGTTTGTGGCCTACATATTCATGACGGCCATGTCGGGCATGTTTGATTACGCATTGCAGTGGGACGTTCGCGCTCTCGATATGCGCACGATTGCGGTGTTTTTTGTGCTGAATTTTGTCTCAATTTCGGCCATGGTTTATGTGCTGCTCTGGTACTCGACGCGAGAACGAAATAAGCTGCGTTCGGTCGTGGATCAGCAAGCGCAGGATGTGCTGGTTGAGAAAGAATTATCAGATCGATTGCTGCTTAATATTCTGCCGAAGCCGATTGCCGACCGTCTCAAACGCGATGAAACAAACATCGCCGACGGTCATGCTGATGTGACCGTGATGTTTGCAGATATTGTGAATTTCACGCATATGTCAGAAGAAATGTCGCCCAACGAAACGGTGCATTTGCTGAACGATATATTCTCGGCCTTCGATAGTCTGACTGAGACCTACGCGGTGGAAAAAATCAAAACTATAGGGGATGCCTACATGGTGGCTGGCGGGCTTGATAGCGCCAAGCTGAATGATCCTAACCAGATCCCGTACGTTGACGCAATGGCCGATATGGCGCTCGAAATGCACGCGTTTGTGTCGCGCTACACGGCGCCGAATGGCGAAGCACTGGGATTGCGCATCGGTATTGCCACCGGCCCGGTGGTGGCGGGTGTGATTGGTCGTCGCAAGTTTGGTTATGACCTATGGGGCGATACCGTCAATGTCGCGAGTCGCATGTGTTCCGAAGCAGCGCCCGGTCATACGCAAGTTGATGCGATCACGCATCGACGTTTATATAACCGCTATCGGTTTGACGAAGTGCAGCAGATTCAGGTGAAAGGTAAAGGGTTGATGCAGGTTTATAATTTGCACGCCCGGAACCAATTTCGGAACACGCCAGAAGTCGACAAATCGGCTGATAAGCCAGTGGCCGCAATGATCATCAATCTGGCAGACGGCTTGCCGTTGAGGCGGTAGTGAACAAGGCTAACAAAGCGCTAGAGCTCAGAATGGTGCACGTCATCGCCCCCATTATTAGCAGGCACCGATGATGGGCATCGCGAAATACGCTTCACCCATCCCGCGATACTTGGCAGTCTGGACAAAAATCGCAGAGCGTGTTCGCGATTAGGCACCATAACTGGACACCACATCAGATTCACAACGCTGGCAAAGAAAGCAGTGGTTAAAAAAGTGTTCCCGTGAACGAAGAAAAAGCCACCACAGAATTGCCGCAAGCCGCGCTCGATGGGGAGCCGAATCGCCGCGCTGAAAGCTCTGCGCGCAACCCGGCTACCATTCGCAACGCCCGACATCCCGGCATTGCTCTTGTACTGCAAGGGGGTGGCGCACGCGCAGCTTATCAAGTGGGCGTGCTCAAAGCCCTATGTGAAATTCTAGGGCATCCCAAAGACAACCCGTTTCCGATCATTACCGGCACATCGGCAGGTGCAATTAACGCGGCGCTATTAGCGTCGCACGCCGATAATTTTACGGAAGGGGTCGCGTCGCTGGTCGATGTGTGGACGAAATTCTCACCTGACCAGGTCTACCGCACCGATCTACCCGGCGTGCTGCGCAACAGCGGCAAATGGTTATCAGCATTTTTGTTCGGGGCATTCAAAAAAAATGACGGAAAAAACAACAAAATTTCCTTGTTTGATAATTCACCTCTGGCCGGAATGATTGTCAGCCACATCGACCTCAAGCGCATCGCCGGGCACATCGAATCGGGCGTTCTGCGCGCGGTTTCGGTCACGGCCTCTGGCTATACGTCAGGCCAAAACTGCGCATTTTTTCAGGCGCACCCTGAAGTGCAGGGCTGGCGACGCTCCCAGCGCGTCGGCATACGCGTAAGCCAGATACGGGTCGACCATTTAATGGCGTCTGCCGCTATTCCGTTCGCGTTTCCAGCGATCAAAATTAACCGTGAATTTTTTGGCGACGGTTCCATTCGCCAAATGGCTCCCGTCAGCCCCGCGCTGCATCTGGGCGCAGAACGAGTGTTCGTGATCGGCACCGCCAAGCTCACCAAAAAAATGGACGAACCCATTGAAGATGGCGTCTACCCCTCGTTTGCGCAGATCGCCGGCCATGCGATGGCCAGTATTTTTCTGGATTCATTGGCGGTGGATGTCGAGCTTTTGCAGCGCATGAACGCCACGCTTAAATATGTGGATCGTGACCGCCTCAAAGCATCAGGCGGCAATCTGCATCACGTAGACGTGTGCATTGCCTGTCCCAATGAACCGCTGGAAAAAATTGCCCACCAACATGTCCGCGACCTGCCCGCCACGATTCGATTCCTGATGCGCAGCATCGGCGCCATGCGCAAAGGCGGCGCTACACTTGCTAGCTACATGCTGTTTGACTATCGCTATTGCAACGCCTTGATCGAAGTCGGCTACAAAGACCTGATGGCGCGCCGCGAAGAAATCCAGATTTTCTTCGACGCCGATGTCTGCCCGCTGCCCACACTGATTCCCATATCAACGTTCGATCCGGGAAGGACAGTGCAGTTTGGGGTGCAAGTTTGATGTGATGCGCTAAACCAGCGGATTAGAAAAGATGCGATTAGCAACCGGCGATTCACCCATGAGCTTCAAAAAGACCTATCGTTTAGCGACTTCTAAATTGTTTTGTAAAAATTTTGGTCACGTCAGGTTTACTTCATCGCATCGTAGTTTTTCTGCCTAAACGATCTTTGACTGAGTCCGGCCTGAAATTGTGGACGGGCAAGTTGATGCTACTTTATCAACTTGTCAGGCATAACCATGAAAAGAATTCCCCGGTCGCACCTTCACTGCCGAGTTCAAGGCTGAAGTGATCAAGCTTGTTACAGAGCAGAAGCTCACGCATGCCGAGGTCAGCCGAAAGAGCGACATCGCCACCCATTCACTACGCACCTCGATCGATCAGCAGGCGCGTGGCGAGCTTAAAGCCAGCCTTGGTGCGGACAAGCTGACGCCCGACCAGCTCCGTATCCGCGAGCTTGAACGAGAATTAGCGATTGCCAAAATGGAGCGCGACATCCTAATGGCCCGAGGCCACCCCGAAAAAGCGACAGGGGCAAAGCCCCGTGTTCGCAGACTAGATTGAACGAGTGAGGTACGCCATGATCG
>JAYVYF010000203.1:0-2282 GCA_043784585.1 Burkholderiales bacterium | reverse complement strand
CCGCCACTGATACCGCCGGTTGCAAACCCGGCCATCGCGCCCATGCCGGGGATGTCGCTGTAGTGCGTTGCCACATCAATGAAGGCCTGCGCAATCGGCGGTTTGCTGGGTGGCGCGGCTTTTGATGATTGTGCGACGGATAGCGGAGGGGTGAAAAAAGCAGCGGCAGATAATGCTGTACCAATAGCTTTTGCAAGCCTTGTTTGTCGAGGGAAGTTGCGCATGAGAGTCCAATCACACAAGGAGTTTTCCAAGTCCACATAATATCAATTTGGACTTTTCAATTGTGTTGATTTGATGCGTTGGGCATACCGTGTTTAGGGTATCCGCGTAGGCCAGTTATCACGCAGCAATGACTTAGCCCTCGCGCGGACGGGTTGAATTTGTGGCGCGCCATCAAGCTGGCAACCCAAAAATTGTTATCCGGATCGGGGTATCCAAGGAATCGGCTGCATGGTGGTCATGTGATGATGCTTTGGCAGTGCCGGTGTGTTTTTTAATAAGCGGACCTAACGGATTACCGCACCCCCGCCAGCACCATCGCCACCGCCGCCGTTAATTTCTTCGCATAACCAATATGCAGAAATTCATTCGGGCCGTGCGCGTTTGATTTCGGGCCGAGCACGCCGGTGACGAGCATTTGGGCATCAGGAAATTTCACGCCCAACATGCCCATAAATGGAATCGTACCGCCCTCGCCCATATACGCGGCAGGCTTGCCGTAATAGGTCTCCGAGGCGACGTCGAGTAGCGAGGTTAGCCACGGCACCGAGGCCGGTGCATTCCAGCCCGTGGCGGCAGCATCATATTCATATTTCACGTTTGCGGAGTACGGTGGATCGTTTTCGAGGGTTGCTTGCAGCGCCTTCGCCGCGGTTTCGGCATCCACCAGCGGCGGCAAACGCAATGATAATTTCAATGCGGTGCGAGGCCGCTGTACATTCCCGGCCGATTCAATCGACGGCAAGCCATCGGCACCGGTCACGGCCAGTGCCGCGCGCCAGGTACGATTCAGAATTAATTCCACCGGGTCTTTGGTGATGGGTTGCACAAAAACAAACTTGCCGCCGTCATCGCAGCAGCTATCCCACGGAAACCGCTTCCACATTGATTCACCCAAAATATCGGCGGCCTGTTTTGCCTGCGCGACGCGCTCGGCGGGAATTGTTGAATTAAACACGGTCGGTTTCACCACACCGGTGCGCGAATCATCGATGCGATCGAGCAATTGCCGCGCCACCCGAAATGACGACGGCACCACGCCACCCGCATCGCCGGAATGCACGCCCTCGGTCAACACATCGACGGTCAACGTGCCGTTCACCAGCCCGCGAAGTGAGGTCGTCACCCACATCTGATCGTAATTACCTGCGCCCGAATCCAGCGCGATCACGAGCTGCACATCGCCCATTCTGGGTGCCAGAGCTTCGAGGTAAACCGGCAAATCATAGCTGCCACTTTCTTCGCAGGTTTCAATCAAGCCGATGCAGCGCGGACGCGCCACACCCTGCTTATCCAGCGCCATGATCGCCGCCACTGCCGCAAACACCGCATAGCCATCATCAGCGCTGCCACGGCCATATAATTTTTGTTCGTCGCCTGCGCCCTCAAGCACTGGAATCCACGGCCCCAGACCCGCGCGCCAGCCGGTCATCTCGGGCTGCTTATCGAGGTGACCATAGAGCAAGACAGTTCTGTTGTGGTCAACTGCGGGATCCTCAACGTGGCTAACCCCGCCGACCGCCGGAATATCAAAAAACAAAACTGGCGTGCGATCTTTATCGCGAATCACTTCCACCGTGAGCCCGGCCACGCCCTGCGCCACAATCCAGGCGCGCGCCTGCTCGATGGCCTGATCGAGATAACCATGCGCTGCCCAATCACGATCAAAACCCGGCGACTTCGCCGGGATCTTCACGTACTCGACTAATTGTTGCGTGATGTCGGCGTCCCATTGCTGGGACACATCGCGCAGAAGTTGGTCGGTATTTAAAGCGGCAAGTTCAGGGATGGCGTCGCGAGCAGTCATAGTTTTGTCCTCAGGGTTGTTCGCTGAATTGTAGCCTTGTACCAATTAATCTGCACTGAACGCGCAAGATATTTCAGAAATGAAACACCCGCAGACAAGCGCCGTTACGACCATAAATGCTTTGAAACGCACGTGGATCTTAGCGTTCATTACTTGGAAACTTCTAAAATCCCCTAATTCCCTCGTCATTCGCATATCGCGATTTTTTTGCAACGCGCCCGATCAACTATTTATGTTTCCATGATTGATGTCG
>JAYVYF010000202.1:0-7757 GCA_043784585.1 Burkholderiales bacterium | reverse complement strand
GCAAGCAATATTTTTTGACGCGGGTGGAGCAGGACGATGAGCCTTGAAGAGGATCCTCGAACATGAGTTTTTGACATAGTCGGCGTGGGCTACAATGCGGGCGACAAATTACAATCAGCATGCTGCAATTTTTGCGCGGATGCGCACAAACTCTTCAAGGGAAAAATCATGTCAGGCAGCGGATTTCACGTGCAGGGACCACACGATCACGCGGTGGAGCATGCAGCTGAGCACGCAACAACAGACGGTCATGCAGCTGGACATGAATCCAGTTTCAGTTAGGGGCAAACGGTCGCGGAATTTACGGCAGTGTTAGCAACGGTCGGCGCTATTGTCAGCTATTTGGGCGGTCATTCACAGAACGAAGCGCTGTTCTACAAAAGCGATGTGGTGCTGAAAAAAGCCGAAGTATCCAATACCTGGGCGCAATATCAGGCAAAAAGCACCAAGCAAAATTTGGCGGAACTGGCGGAGGGGTTAGCCGCCACACCTGAGCAAAAGACGCGTTATAGCGGGGAAATGAAGCGCTATGGTGAAGAGAAAGCGACACTCAAAAAGGTAGCCGAACGCTAGGAACTTGCCTCCGAGGCATCCAATGTGAAATCAGAAGCGGCGCTGAACCCGCATGATAAGTTGGCGATGGCGATGACATTTATCCAGATCGCTATTTTGTTGGCATCGATTTGCGTGCTAACGCGCAAACGCTGGATGCTCGGGCTTGCAGGCGCGTCGGCGGCGATTGGTTTGGGTTATTGGGCGGCGGCCTATTTGATGCACGGCATGACGCATTGAATTCGCGATCTTGAAAGTCGAGAAACTTGTTCAACAAACGTGCGTCAAGACTGGCCTATATTATTAAAGCTAAATTTTGAACGCATTGTTTGAACAATTCCCGCCCACACTGGCGGATGCCGAGCACCGCGTCAAACTGATCAATCCTCGGGCTTACGCGAGCACCCGTAATTTTCTGAACGGTTCAGTTACCCGTTTATCGCCTTATCTGACGCATGGTTTCATCAGCCTCGCGGATATTGCTCCCGCAATAGAGGCAAAATATTCAGCCGGGGAATGTGAAAAATTATTGATGGAATTTGGCTGGCGTGAATTCTTCCAGCACGTGTGGCGACACCTGGGCGACGGCGTTTTGCATGACGTAAAGCCGGGGCTCAATGGCGTCCGTTACGAGCCGGGTTTCCCTGATGATATAGCCGAGGCGCGCACCGGTATTCCCGTGATTGACGAAGCAGTGAGAGAACTCTATGCGACCGGCTATTTGCATAATCACGCGCGGATGTGGCTCGCTTCCTACGTCGTGCATCTGCGTAAAGTGTATTGGCGCGCTGGCGCGGATTGGATGATTGCGCACCTGCTCGATGGCGATTTTGGAAGTAACCATCTTTCTTGGCAATGGGTGGCGGGCACGTTTAGTTCGAAACCGTATTTGTTTAATGCCGAGAATGTTGCGCGCTATTCGGCAAACTCAGCGCCTAGCTGGGCGAGTGAGGGAACACTGATCGATACAAGTTATGAGGCGTTGGATGTGATTGCCCGCTCACAAAAAACACTGGGCCCCAATCCAAAAGCCGCCAGGCTGGATGCAACCTGCCAACCCCGGTTGTTGACGAGGCCGACCGATGCGTCAAAAGCCGTGTTATTAGCAGTGCCAACAGCCGTGCCAGTGCTCGCTTCTGAGGTAGTGCTGATCCATCCATGGGATTTGGCCGAGCCTGTAGTGATGGCGGACAAAAAACAGCGTTTGGGCATTATTCATTTGCCGTTTCATGCCGATTTCCCGTGGTCTGAACGTCGTTGGAATTTTGTTATGGCGCGGCTGCGTGAAGTCACAAATGATATTTTTATCGGCGACGTTAACCAACTGATTCTCAAAAACAAGAACACGAAATTCTGCGCCACGGCCACCTATCACTTCGGTTATCGACGAGTACTATCATCGCCCGCCGTCACACTTGTGCCAATACGGCGTTTCACTGCAGATCCCGCAAAATTGTGCGGATCATTTACGCGGTTTTGGTCAGCGGTGGGACGTGAACGTGTCAGCCAATTTGGTGGAAGGGGCGGAAAACGCGATTAACAGAGCCGCCGCCGTTTACGACCGTATTAATTTGATTTATAACCGATTTTATTACCGATTGATCGTATCGTTGAAATCAGCGCGCTCCGTTGACCTAACCAAGCGCTCCAGGTTCGCACGCGATGTGCGGCGATCCGTGCTGGCTAATTGATTACCCTGGCTTTTCTGCTTTTGCGGCTTGGCTTCAGACTCAGCCTTTGGTCGCGCAGCCTGCCAATGCGGCAATCCCAGCAGCAAAAAAAAATACTTCTATATGGCTTTTTCCTCAACCTGGTTAAGCATGACTGCGCTTAAAGTGTGCACATGAATCACGGTTTGTCATGCAGTGCTTGTCATAAGCTGTTTCTATATATCGACGTCCCGATACTGCAATCCATCAATACATCAATACGGAAGTGCCACCTCGGGCTTTGCTGCCTGCAGCACGCGCCGAAAATCTTCTTTAATGCGCTCTAACGCCGCCTCGGTTTCAGCTTCAAATCGCAACACGATCACCGGTGTGGTGTTCGATGCTCTAGCCAGCCCAAAACCGTCCGGATATTCAACCCGCAGCCCGTCAATGGTGATCACTTCCAAGGCACCTTCAAACTTGGCTGTGTGCAAGAGCGAATCAATCAGACGATGTGGCTCGCCTTCAGCTAATTTCCAGTTGAGCTCGGGTGTGGAAACGGCATTTGGCAGCGCTTTTAATGGCGCACTGGCATCGGCAAATTTGCTGATGATTTCCAACAGCCGCGCGCCGCAATATAACGCGTCATCAAACCCATACCAGCGTTCTTTGAAAAAAGTATGTCCGCTCATCTCGCCCGCCAGCGGCGAGCCCACTTGTTTCATTTTCAGTTTGATCAGCGAATGGCCGGTTTTCCACATCAACGGACGACCGCCGTGGTCTCGGATCCATTTGAATAGATTGCGTGACGATTTCACATCAAAAATAATTTCACCGTTCGGCACACGCGAGAGCACATCTGCCGCAAATAACATCAGCTGTCGATCTGGATAAATAATCTCGCCGTCCTTGGTCACAACGCCCAAACGATCTCCGTCTCCATCGAATGCCAAGCCAATTTCAGCGTCCGAATCCTTCAATGCGCGAATCACATCCTGCAAGTTTTTGGGCTGTGATGGATCAGGATGATGATTCGGAAAATTGCCGTCCACCTCGCAAAATAATTCGATCACCTCGCAGCCCAGCGCCCTGAACAATCTTGGCGCGATCGCCCCCGGCGAGCCGTTCCCGCAATCGACCACGATTTTCATCGGTCGAGTCAGCTTCGCATCGCCAACAATACGGCTGACGTAGTCGTCCGCAATATTGCGCGCTTCGTAGCTTCCTGTGCCGCGCGTAAAATTATCTGCCTCGATAGCACATTTCAAACTTTGAATTGCATCCAGCGCGAGTGTTTCTCCCTCGATGACCATCTTGATGCCGTTATATTCCGGTGGATTATGGGAGCCCGTGACCATCACGCCAGACTCGGTGCCGTAATGGTGCGCACCGAAATACACCATGGGCGTCGCACACACGCCGATGTCGATGACATTGAGACCCGTAGATTGCAGGCCACGGGCGAGAGCGCTCGACAATGCGGGCCCCGAAAGGCGGCCATCACGGCCTATCGTGACCGCTGTGCCGCCCCGCTTTCTGGCTTCGGTGCCGAGCGCTTTGCCGATTAATTCGACCGTTTCGGGCGTCAGGGAAACGCCGACAATGCCGCGAATGTCATACGCCTTGAAAATTTCGGATGCGACTGAACTCATGTAAAACCTTTTTTGAAATGGCTGCATCAAAAACTTGATGCGACATTTTGCCACATACACCTTGTGTTGCCACTCATCGGGAAAAAATGCGCTGGCTTGCGTCAGGTGAAAACGCGGCTAAAATCAAGGCTATGCATAACACCATCGAAACGCTCATTGGCAACACACCACTCGCCCATCTCCAGCGCATTCCAGCGGGGTCAGGTATTCATTCGAGCAATGTTTTGCTCGGAAAATTAGAAGGCAATAATCCCGCGGGCAGCGTTAAAGACCGCCCGGCGATTTCCATGATCGCGCGGGCCGAGTCGCGTGGCACCATCAAGCCCGGCGATACATTGATTGAGGCCACCAGTGGCAATACCGGTATTGCGCTTGCGATGGCGGCGGCGATCAAGGGCTTCAAAATGGTGCTGATCATGCCCGAGCACTTATCGATTGAGCGCCGGCAAACCATGCGTGCATTTGGTGCAGAGTTGATCCTCACGCCGCAAAGCATTGGAATGGAGGGCGCGCGCGATTATGCAGATGCGCTGCAAAAGGAGCGCGGAGGTTTGATCCTCGACCAATTTGGCAATCCCGATAATCCGCTCGCGCATTACCTGACCACCGGACCGGAAATCTGGCGCGACACCGGCGGCAAAGTCACCCATTTTGTGGCGACGATGGGAACCACCGGAACGATCACCGGTACCTCGCGCTTTTTGAAAGAAATGAATCCGGCGATTCAGATTATTGGTGTCCATCCGGCAGATGGCTCGAACGTGCCGGGCATTCGCAAATGGCCGGAGGCTTATGTGCCAAAAATATTTGATCGTTCGCGCGTCGACCGTGTACTCGAAGTCACTCAGGCAGAAAGTGAAGAGATGACGCGGCGGCTGGCGCGTGAAGAAGGTATTTTTGCGGGCATTTCGTCAGGTGGCGGACTAACCGCCGCGCTCACGGTGGCGCGCGAGGTGGAGAATGCGGTGATCGTTCATATCGTTTGTGACCGGGGTGATCGATATCTTTCCACCGGCGTTTTCCCTGCCTGAGTTTGGCTTTGGGTCAGATTCAGCATCAAACACGCGTCTTTTTCCTACGCTTTGAACCGTTTGTCCTCAGTATCGTTAGAATAAGCAAATAATGAAAATTTGTAAGCGTTACTACTTTGGATAAATCGACATGAAATCCAGCAAACGCATTTTCTCTACGATTGCGCTCATTGCCATGAGTTTCTTTTTTTATGGGTGCGCTGCCATTACTTTTTTCCCCACAGCATCCGCACAAAAAGCGGCGGACAACATTATTGATGAAGTCTGGCCGGCCTCGCAGCCGACGGTTCTGGTGATCACCGTGGACGGCAGTAAAAAGACGGCTCCATCGCCGGTGATGACGCCTAAATAAATCTCAAGCAATGCAAATCAATACAAGATTATTGGTGTTACGAGAGCGTCGCCATGCGGTCTTGATGGGGGCGTTTATTTTCGCGTTTTTCTCAACACTGATTGCGCCACCGGCGGCCAGCCAGTCGCCCGAAATAGACGTCACTACGGCAGCTGTGGTCGTGATAAAAAAGAGCCTGGTCGGGCGCTTTGTGTTTTTGAAACCACATTTCGATTCTGGTGCCATCGGGCTGACGATTGACGGTCTGGTTGCGATGCGTGATTTGCAGGCGATCGAACTGACACAGACCCTTAAAGTGGCAAATTTCGTCGCTGAAGAAAACAAGGACCGCGCCACTCTCTACCGCGAAATTGCGCGAGCGAATGGCCATCCTGACTGGGAGAGCAATATAAAAGCAATATTTGGCGAGCGCTGGATTAGCCGCGCCCCGGCCGGCTGGTATTATCGCGACAGCGCTGGCAAGTGGATTCGCAAAATGTAGCAGATGCCGGATTTGTTTTTGACGCGCCCAATACAATTAAGGCGTTTTTTTGTGCCGGTATGCCTAGCCACAACTTTTTCCAGCTTTATCTCAACGACAGCGGCTCACGTGATTCCTATTCTTGTCTTCGACATCGAAACCATCCCCGACATCCATGGCCTGCGCAAGCTACAAGGCCTGGATAACTCCATGAATGACGATGCAGTGGCGGAGCTGGTTTTCCAACGCCGTCGGCAGCATACGGGTGGCAGCGATTTTTTGCCGTTGCACGAGCATAAAGTCATCGCAATTTCCTGCGTCATGCGTTCGGACGAGGGCTTGAAAGCATGGACACTGGGCAAAATCGACGACAGCGAGAAAGATATCATCCAGCGTTTTTTCGACGGCATCGAGCGCTATACGCCGCAGATCGTTTCGTGGAATGGTGGCGGTTTTGATCTGCCCGTGCTGCATTACCGTTCACTGATTCATAGCGTCGTCGCCCCCAAATATTGGGATATGGGCGAGGATGACCGCGACTATAAATGGAACAACTACATCAGCCGCTATCACGCCCGCCATCTCGATTTGATGGACTTGCTTGCCCTCTATCAGCCACGCGGTGCCGCGCCGCTCGACCAGCTTGCCCAGCTGTGCGGATTCCCCGGCAAACTCGGCATGGACGGATCACAAGTGTGGACCGCCTATCAGCGAGGAGAACTATCTGCAATTCGTGATTATTGCGAGACCGACGTCATGAACACCTACCTTGTATTCCTTCGATACCAGCTGATGCGTGGTGCCATGTCGCCCGCAGGCTACGCTGAGGAAGAGAAAGTGGTACGGGCATTTTTGGCAGAAAATGACGCACAAGAACACTGGGAAAAATTTGCTGAGGCCTGGGTTTGAAATGAGCGTGGCTCGTTATGCGCAGCCCATTAATATTTCAGCGCGTCGCGGGAGCGTTCAAAGCGCGTTTGGCAAGCGCCAGCGTTGAATCGCTCTTCGGAGCACAAATGCTTCGCAAAGACCGCCAATATTAGAGTTTTAGTTCCTTGGTGCATTCAGATGCATTTGCTTTTGCCGTCACTGAGGACTTCACGTGTGTTTACACTAAGGCCGCACTCCCGGCGTCTCCATCCTCATGCCCGTAGCGCGCGTGGCGAGGTAAAGTTCCAGCTCGACAAATTCTGGCGCACCATACGCGTATGGCTCAGCTCGCACGCCGCTCATGCAGTTGCGCAGGCGACGCTCGACACTGCCGAGGCTTTGCCACTCAAGCCGGTATAGAGGATAAGCTGTCGGGTGAGCTTCGGGAATCGTCGCGCCGCCCAGCTTCTTGCCTGCATTGTTATCGTGGCAATCTGCGCATGAAAGATCCAGCTGGCCGATGCGTTGCTCAAACCGCACCTTGCCTTTTTGTGTAAATGCTGCAAGCCTAGTATCGCGCGGTGGCGTGATCGCGAGGCCGCGTGATTGCAGCCCGACATAGCTTTCAATGCCCAGCATCTCCTGCGTTTCTGGTGCAAACAGGGCGGCATGTTGATGATCTTTTTGACACAAATTAATACGCTGCTGCAAATTGATGGGATGCCTGGTTTCCTTTTCAATCGCCGGGTAGCGGGCGGCGACACCACGCATGGATTGTGGCGCTAAGCCATGGCAGCTGGCGCACGATTTTTTGTCGCCGCCCGCTTCCCGATTCCACAACGCTTCTCCGTCTTTGACCCATAGCATGGCCGGGTTTTGGCTATCGTCATTTTGCAGCGCCTGAGTCGATACACTCATAAAATCGTAGCCTGATTTGCGCGAGTCTGTCGTTTTGCTACCCGCCTTGTTCGCTACTTCTGCAGCGGCGCCCGCCTTTGGCGCAAAGGCCGCAAATGTCGCAAGGCACAACCAAATTAACGCAACTGCAAACTTCAAGATTGCAATCCTCATCGACATTTAAACGACAATCAGTGCAACCGTTTCGGTCTGCGTAAAACCGTTGTCGCCACTCCATTTAAAACTCAGCGTGCCGCTTTGCGTGGCGCGAAAATTAAACGCAATATACGGGTT
>JAYVYF010000201.1:0-11459 GCA_043784585.1 Burkholderiales bacterium | reverse complement strand
TGACGGTGAAAAATTCGTTCTGTACATCCAAGTGGGATTTGGCAGTTAGGCTTCGGCTGGCTAACGCGGCACCAATCGCCTAGCCTAAGTTGACCGACTGAATATCTTGGCCGCACTAGTGAGAGCGCCTTGGAAGTAGAGTGCAGCAGTTAACGATTGATGTAAAAAATCATTCAAAAACGACGCCGAACGGGTCGCGTTTTCGTTCACGCTTTATCAGCAGTACACAAGTCTTTTGCTCGCTGAAACAGGTGCGAAGAAGCTGCAAAAACCACGTGCGAAGAAAACTTGAGAGTTCAACCAGCCTCTATAAATTATCATATCAAACCCTAGCAGCAGCGGGCGTCTCCGAGCATAAATATTCTGAGACGCTCGCCAATGCTAGAGAGTCACCCGCTGCCGTTTTAAACTAATCAGCATTTGATCGGCGGCCTCGACGGCGGCCTCGATGCCGGGCTGCGGCGGAGTCGACGCAAAACCGAGGGTGGCGGCGATACTGGCTGCGGCCAGCTCCCCTGTAACCCGCGTGGCGATATCGTCGGCATGGCGGGGATACACGCCGCGCAGCAAAATGCCGAATTCATCGCCGCCCATTCTGGCCACGACATCGTTGCCGCGCATGGAGGCCGAAAGCAATCGCGCGGTATCGATAATCAATCGGTCGCCGGCGGCGTGGCCGTGCAGATCATTGACCGACTTCAGTTTGTCCAAATCCAGCATCAGCACCGCGTGAACGTGCTGGTCGGCGGCTGGTGCGGTTTCTTCCACCAGTCGATTCCAGCCGCGACGGTTAAGGAGGCCGGTCATTTCATCTCGACATGCGATATCGGCGATCTGTAGCTCGCGTGAATGGATATCTGCGAGTTTGTGTTCCATCGACAGCAGCTTTGCGATAACGTTAGCGGTTGCGCGCACCAATGGCTCGCCCGAGCGAATGCCGATCAGTTCTGGTAGCGGATCAAGCCCGCACAGCGTGCCAATGAATCGATTCCCGTCGCCATATAAAGGGACGCCAATATAGATCGTGATCGGCAGTGCTTTGGCGAGGGGCGCGTTGCGGTAAGCCTCGCAAGCCAGCGCATTGCTGGCAAATTGCGGCCCTTCATTGGCCATCATGCGGCAGCAAAACGAATCTTTCCAGGGAAAGACGTTGCCTTCTTCAATCGGGTAGCCGCGATTGTGGGCGTAGACCACCTCCCAATCGTGGCCACTAAACATAGTGACCATCCAGACTTTGAGCGGAATGCGGGTTGATAGTGCCTCCAGCTGTTCGCGGATAAGGCGGGTAGTTTCAAGCGAAATTTGCGGTTTGGTCATAAGCGAAAGTCTGATTTTGTTCGAATTTTTTGTTCTTGTGAATGCGACGCGGGATTAATGTTTCATGCGGCCGAGTTTAGTAAATTGCCACAGTTTCAGTAGACCCCCGACCGGCAGCGGTTGGTTTGAATTACGCAACGCGAGCGTGGTAATTTTGAGAGAGGGGGTAATAAGGACTAGATTTTCGCCACCGCGGCGCGGCTTAATAACTGTGTGGGCGCGGGTGGATTGGCGATTATATTTAAGTTTTTCTGAAATTCTCTGAAATATTTAAACTTTTACTAATTCAGGCGCGGCCAGCGGGTCAAAATCAACCCAATCTCCGTCTTGCCATTTGCCTTCTGCTTGCTCAATATCGGCGGCACCGGCGGACTTGAGCGCTTGAACGACGCGGGCCTGATCGGCGGCATTGACGATACGCACGGCAATCATGACGCCGCCCTGGCGCATAGCGGGCCGACGTTGCGCTGACCCCTCGCCATTCTCGTCAACGTTGCTGCCCTCCAACGCTCCCGCCAGCGAGCCGGTGTAAGCCGCCACGCCGACAGCGGCCAACGCCACAACCGGACCTGCCGCCACCGCCAGAACCCCGGTGGCGATGCCTGCGACTGCGGCGGTAGCCATCGCGCTGCCTTCTGCATGTTCGGCTTGTTCGGCTACTTCACCGCTTGCCTCCAGTTGCGTGGACTGCCGTTTTATTGCCGCATTGGGAGAGTTACCTGTGGCGGTAGCAGCGTGTTCATGCTCTGCAACATGATCGCCAAACATGGTGGTGCCATGCTGGCCGGGCGCATTGTTATGAAAAATGCAAATATCTTTTGCGGCGATAAATCCGTGCATGGATCGTGCCACGGCTTCTGCTTCGGCAGTGGTGCCGAATCTGGCGGCAATAATGCGTTCGGCTGTCGTTCGTATCGAATTATTTTCCATTTGTTGCTCCTATGTTTGCTCTGGCTAACATCGTAAAGATGGGCTGGAGTATTATTGATCACTCAAGTTTAACCTTGTAAATCTACGCTTCCCAGTCTTGTTTTGGCAGAAGGTTTTGACCGCTAGGGCCGATAGACAATTCCTACGTTAGCTTTGAATTTTCTTTCTGGCGTTTTTAATCTTCCGCTTCATGACTATATTCTGCCCACTCTTTGTCCTCGCCCTCATTTCCCGAACCTATGAATCAATTTGCCCGGCATTTTTCCTTCCGCTGCACGTTTCGCCGCACCCTTGTTTTGCAGGCGCTAGCGCTCATTTCTACTTTTTGCGTACTGATCGCATCCGCTGGGCCGCGTTATCCTGAGCCCGCCATTGCGCATGCCAAGAAAGCCATTGCCGTCGCGCAGGCTAGCGATCTTGCTTATGACATTGTGGCCTCTCTCACGACCGAAGTTGGTGCCCGCCCGGCAGGTTCGCCGAATGACGCAAAGGCGGTAGAGTGGGCTCGCGCCAAGCTGACTGCCTTAGGGTTTGAGCGGGTTTGGACAGAGCCGGTAAAGGTTGACGCCTGGACGCGTATCTCAGGACATGCCGATGTTCTTTCACCTTATCCCCAGCATCTCTCGATTACGGCCTTGGGAAATAGTGTTTCAACCAGCGGCGAGGGCGTCACAGCGGACGTGGCTTATTACGAAAATTTTGATCAGCTGAAAGCCGATACCAGCAACCGTGCCAGCGGTAAAATTGTGTTCATAGATAGCGCGTTCAAAAAATCCCGCGAGGGCGCCGATTATGGCAAAACTGTCGGCGCTCGCGTCATAGGCGTCAATGAGGCTTCCAAACGCGGCGCGGTCGCATTGATGATTCGCTCAATTGGTAGCGATCAGAATCGACTGGCGCATACCGGCACCATGCGCTATGACGACAAATCACCGCGCATTCCGGCGGCGGCTGTGTCGGCACCCGACGCGGAAATGATTGCGCGTCAAATAAAAAGTGGCAAGACCGTAAAAATTTCGTTGACCCTGAAAAACTCGATTACCAAAGGGCTCGAGTCTTCCAATGTGCTTGCTGAAATTCGTGGCAGCGAAAAGCCCGACCAGGTGATTGCTATCGGTGCGCATCTCGATTCGTGGGATCTGGGCACGGGAGCAATTGATGATGGAACGGGTGTTGCGATTACGGTTGCGGCGGCAAAAATTTTGAAAGATATGGGCGTGCGGCCCAAGCGCACGATTCGCGTGATATTGTTTGCTAACGAGGAAAATGGGCTCGACGGCGGCCGCGCTTACGCGGCGCTGCATGGTAAGGAGAAACATCAGTTGGTGGCTGAATCTGACTTGGGCTCGGCGAATGTCTATCGCATCCATTCGGTGGTGAGTGAGGCCACGCTACCGTGGATTAAGGAGATTGCGGGCGTCATTGCGCCGTTGGGAATTGAGCTGGGTGACAACAAAGCGGGCGTCGGCGCAGATGTCAGCCCGTTGGTGAATGAATGGGGTCATCCCGGCGCGTCGCTCGCGCAAGATGCTACTGATTATTTCGACTATCACCACACCGCAAATGACACGCTCGATAAGGTCGACCCGGTGCAGCTCAAACAAAACGTCGCCGCGTGGGTCGCACTAGTCTGGTTGGCGGCGCAGGCCGAAGCAGATTTTATGGGCGCGGTGAAAGCCAAATAATTCAAATGAACAAAGTTAGAGATAGCCAAACAGGCCGTAGCGGAAATAGCAAATACCGAACACCCATTTTTTCACTAAAGTTTTTCAGCGCGTAATTGTCCGCCACAATTCATCCATAACCATTTTGTAAGATCACTAAAATGAAACGAATCACCGGCCATCTTTATTTCTGGGTTCTTATCGCAATTCTGGCCGGTGGCACACTCGGCTACTTCGATGCCACTACTGCGGTAAAGTTAAAACCGCTGGGTGATGGCTTTATTGCGCTGGTAAAGATGCTGATCAGCCCGGTTATTTTTTGCACGGTGGTGCTCGGTATTGCCGGTGCGGGTGACATGAAAAAAGTGGGTCGGGTTGGCGGTAAGGCGCTGCTCTATTTTGAGGTGGTGTCGACCTTCGCCCTCGCCATTGGCTTGATTGTGGTGAATGTGATTCGGCCTGGCGCGGGTTTTAATGTTGATCCCGCCACGCTGGATGCGAAGGCGGTTGCCGGCTATGCCAAATCAGCCGCGGACCAAAGCACAGTCGACTTCCTGCTGCATGTTATTCCCAAAACATTTGCCGACGCGTTTACCGGCTCAGGCGATTTGCTGCAGGTATTACTGGTCGCCATCCTGTTCGGCTACGCGACGATTCACATGGGCAAGGCGGGTAAGGTTGTACATGTATTCATTGAGGAGGCTTCGCATATTTTCTTTGGCATGATGAACGCCATCATGAAACTCGCGCCGCTGGGCGCAGGCGGCGCGATGGCGTTTACCATTGGTAAATATGGGGTCGGCGCGTTAAAGCCGCTGGCGACGCTGATGGGCAGCTTTTACCTCACGTGTTTGTTATTCGTCATTGTTATCCTGGGTTCTATTGCGGCCTTTGTCGGGTTCAACATTTTCCGCTTTATTTTCTATATCAAAGACGAGCTGCTTACCGTTTTGGGCACATCGTCGTCTGAATCAGCGTTGGTGCCGCTGATGGAAAAACTGGAAAAATTGGGCTGCTCAAAGTCAGTGGTGGGCCTGGTTGTGCCATCCGGGTATTCGTTTAATCTTGACGGCACCAATATTTATATGACGATGGCGGCGCTGTTTGTCGCACAGGCATTGAATATCGATCTGACCTTGACGCAGCAGCTGACCATGCTTGGCGTTGCGATGCTGACCTCGAAAGGCGCATCGGGTGTTACTGGCGCAGGCTTTATCACGCTGGCGGCAACGCTCGCGGTGGTCCCAACGATTCCGGTCGCGGGACTTGCGCTGGTTCTGGGCATTGACCGTTTTATGTCTGAAGCGCGGGCGCTGACCAATTTTGTTGGCAATGGTGTGGCCGCGATCGTGGTCTCAAGCTGGGAAAAGGAGCTTGACCACTCGGTGCTCAAGCGAGAACTAACCGGCGCAAGTTCATAAGCACGTCCTAATCGTCGCGTGAAGCAGCCAACAACGAGGGCCTCATGATATTTTGTGAGTGAGGATATTGCCCACGCGCAAAAGTTTTCAAAACTAAATTGAGCGCCAAGTTAAAGAGCGACGTGAAATTGACCCTGTAAGCTTTTCGTTGAGCACCTAACACAGGCAAAACGATGAAGCAATACAAGAAGCCGCGTGATTTGGCGGGCAGAAAAAAGAACAATTCAAGCGACGCACCTTCACGCTCGAATTCAAAACCGAAGTGATCCGCCACACGCAGGCCGAGAACTTCAACTAGGCCAACTGCGCGGAGAAGTTTGACGTCTTTCCCAAGCTGGACAAGGACTGGGTGAAGCTTTATGCGGCTGGTCAAATCACCGCGGTTGCCAGCCGCCGCGCGGTCGGTTTGGAGCAGGACGAAATCGCCCGCCTACGTGCCCAAAACAAACTGCAGCAATGGCGCGCTGTTTGAGTTAAGAATGCTTGAAGATACCCGCTAAATATAGGGTTTGCATCGAAAACAACATGCGATTTATACGACCATGGAGCAGGTATTTTTGCCCATGCGTGGCGAACGTGGTTGGCCGAGGTGCCAAGAAAATCGAGGCCATTAGCTGGCATCATTCCACGGCAACCATGACCTCGCTGCGTCGCAGAAAAGGCGGCGTCATTGGGGGGTCGTAGCGAGCGAATTGTGGCGGGCCAACAATTTTCATGCCCTGGGTCGTGGTCCAGGCGGTCAATTCTTCGGTCTTTGATTTGACTTTTTCGTCGGTGCTAAAACCTGAAAATCGAATCACCGCCATTTTTTGTGCTGCCACCTTGCGCAGTGTCACGTTGGCGTTAATGGGTTTCGGCAGCGTCTCCATGGTGTACTGCGCGGGCATCACAAAATGTACGCGATACATTTCTTCTGCGCCTGCGTTTGAACCTGTGCCGACACTTGGACTTGTATTTGGACCTGCGCCGCCCGCTTTCCCGGCGATTTTCTCCATCGTGACCGGTGACGTCATCGCAATTTTTTCACTGTTTTTTTCTAGCGTTTTTTCCACCAACTTTTCCATGGTCACCGGCGCCGTCATCGCAATTTTTTCACTGCCTTTGGTGGTGGCCGAAATATTGTTGCCAAAAATATAGCCGGCGATGGCGCGAAACGCCGCACTTCCCGCCTCGCTCATATCGCCTTTCACGTAGGTTTCAGCGACAATAAACCCGCGGTATTGCCGCACTTCAAAATCACCTTCTTTTTTGATCGATTCAAACGCAGGTTCTTCGGTTCGGGCCATCACAGCACATCCTTGTAACAGGTTGAGCGTCAACACGGCGCTTACCAAAAATGATCGGGTGTCAATTAATCTCATGTTGCGCCTTAAATTGAATAAAAATGCAAGGATAACGAGTCAGCCCATATTATTCAATGAATGCGGTCTGGATGGCGCATTGATTGATGTGCTTAGGCGACGGGCGAACCTAAGAAGTAGCGTCCGGTTTGCCCACATGGATTCTCGACAATCCCAACAACATTAACTACAGGCAATATCTCGAGTCTAGTCGACAGCGTGGTGAGTGCGGTGTGTGTGGTGAACCCGCTATTATGCGATTCAACAGAAAGTGCCACTAATTTTTGGTTAGGCGATTTCACGCTTTGCAAAAGCTGTTTGGGGTTTGCCGGATAGCCATCCCACGGTTCGAGATTGTAGGGGGCCGTGGGTTTTTGAGGGATTAAGCAGGGCCGTCTGGATGGCGGTGACAGCCGCCGTTCCGCTAACGGTACGTTTATGGCCGTGCCGTAAGGGCCAAAAACTAGCGCTGCCGTCAGACTGCTCACAGCTTGGGAATTCGAATGCGGCTGATCATAAGTGAGCCCGATGCCGCAAACAGCAGCACCAGCGGATGAAGTTGCAGCCCCGCGATGCTGATCACGCCAAACCAGAGATTGCTCTGCAGCGCATCCAGATATCCCGCCAACATAAGCATCGCCACCAGCATGACGGAAGTCGGAATAGGCGTGCCCTCAAAATATTTAACTTTGTTTCCGCCCTCGGATAGCGCCTCAGCGGTGACGTTGTAACGTGCCAGCCGCGACACGCCACACGCCACAAAATACGCCAACACGATGCGGTCATAAAAGCCCTGCATGCCGCAGCCGTAGGCGATGATGGCGGGTGCTACGCCGAACGAAATCACGTCTGCCAGCGAATCGAGCTCACGACCCAGCGCCGATGATTTTTGACGCCAACGTGCCACGCGTCCATCCACCACATCGAATATCAACGCCGCAAATACCAAACCGCACGCAATATAAACATGCCGAACATGGCCGACCTCCAGAAACGTCATGGTCGAAAAAAGCGCGCCCATACCACAGACCGCATTGCCGAGCGTGAACCAGTCTGCGAGGTGGAATTCGCGGATCATAGAAAACGGCTTTTTAGGCGGGAAGATTGTCTGTCTTGATATCGGCGTTTTTGTCATGAGCGATTGATGTAAGGTTGGTGTGAAACGCATAGATCGCATCTTCAACATGCGCTGGCAACAGGATATTAGCCATATTAGCTCATGGCTGCGTGGCTTCGTTGTTAGGCAGGCAATTTCAGCTCGTCAAGTTTAGTTCGCCACAGTTAGGTCATCAATGCCGCGCGATTGTTAACAGCAAACAGCCGTATTGCACGGCGCAAGCCAGCAAAAGAGACTTCTGGCATTCGACTTGTCACCCTTAACGTTGAATTGGAACGCGCGAGGAGGTGTGATTGCGATACCCTTTAATGGCGACCACGAAGGAACAAACCGCATCGAAACCCATAACCCCGGCGCAACGTTATCAGATCGAGCGTGACATCAGTCGCTTAATCGATCGTAAAGCCATCACCCGCGGCAGTGGCTTCTCTGGCCGCACCATTGAACGCAAGTGATGCGTGGTGATGGGGCCAGGTACACTACACGTCGGAGCGTGCCGAAGGTCAATGCAGGTCATAGTTTACCGAGCCGGTCCGACAATGCATCCAGGTAGGTTGCCAAATGGTGCAGGTTGAGATGATCGCCGCCTTCGATTTCAATAAGCTCGACTTTTGGAGTGAGCACTTTGAGTCTTTCGGCTTGGCTAATATTAATCAGTGCATCGATTTTCCCGTGCACGATCGTGACGGGAGTTTTAATGATTGGTAGCCATTCATCGGTGCTAAATTTATACCGCATCAATGCGGCCGGCAGCCATGGATAATATTGCTGGCGCATCGCATCCAAGCTGTAAAACGGTGACACCAGCACCGTCCAGTCGGCGGTTACTTTGGTAGAAAGTTTTGCGGCTAGCGTGGCACCGAGCGATCGACCAAAGATGACGCGTTTGCGGCCTTCGTATTGTGGTGCGATGAAATTCCAGGCGGTTAAAACGTCGGCGTGGAGCTGTGCCTCACTTTCAATGCGGCCCGTGCTTTTGCCAAAACCGCGATAGTCAATGATGAAAAGATCATAATTATTGCGGCGATAAAAATCGGTATCGAGCACCCAAGTGGCGAGATTGCCCGCGTTGCCGTGTAAAAAAAATACCACGCCTTTCGGGTTCGATTGCTTGAAGTGTAGCGCTGAGAGCATGGCACCTTCGACGGGTACGCTGACTTCTATGACGTCAGGAAGCGCGGATGAATAGGCAGATGGCAGCACCGTGGGATTGAAGATCAGCTTGTCCTGGCCCCAATAAAAAAGCGCGGCGACACCCCCGTAACCCAGCACGCCCAGCATCGCGAGTGTGGAGACAAATCCCGTGACAGATTTAAGCGGGTGTCGCAGCATCATGCATCAATCAATTAACGGCCGCCTAAAAAATCGCCTTTGCCGATTTCGATGCCGTTGTGGCGAAGAATGGCGTAAGCGGTGGTCAGGTGAAAGTAAAAATTCGGCAGCGCCATATGAAGCAAATACGCTTGCCCTTTAAAGGTAACCGGATTGCCCGCGACGGTGATGTTAATGTCGCGCTCTTCCTGCCCGTCAATTTGCGCCGGCGCGATTGAGGCGACGAAGGCAATGGTCTTGTCAATGCGCGCCTGAAAATCGGCGAAGCTCATCTCGTTATCTTCGTATTTCGGGACTTCCAAGCCTGCCAGACGCGCGCAGCAGCCTTTTGCAAAATCGCAGGCGATATGAATCTGGCGACCCATTGGCAGCATGTCTGGATAAAGGCGTGCGGTCAAATAAACGCTGTCGTCAATTTTTTTGGCGGCTGCCTGTGTTGCGGTTTTGTCCAAAATCACTTTGAGCTGCGTGAGCATGCGGGTGAAGACGGGAGCGGAAGCTTGATACATTGAAATCGTCATTGCGTATCTCCTTAGTGGTGCGGCGTAATTTGTAGTTTGTAATTTGCAGCGCTGATTTTATCAGGCGCGCGGCTAAAAATTGGTGACATCAAAATTAATGACCCGAACGATATCAGCAATAAGCGCCTTATCAAATCGAGGCTAGAATTGAGGTGGTTACTTTTTCCTTCGGTTTTTTCTTTCTATTTCAGAGGCATCGACATGGCATTGAAACGTCCGCGTTGGCCGCAAGGCCGCATCGTTACGCTCGAATTTGATTCAAATATTCTCAAGGCCAGCATCCCCAAAACGCTCGGAGACCCGCATAAACGCTTGCTTACCGTGTGGTTACCACCACAATACGACCGGCACCTATCGCAGCGGTTCCCGGTTTTGTATGATCTGGTTGGCTTCACCGGCTCGGGCCTTTCGCATGTGAACTGGCGCGGCTTTGACGAAAACGTGCCCGAGCGCGCGGCACGCCTGATTCATCAGCAAAAGATGGGGCCCGCGATTATTGTATTCCCGGATTGCTTTACCGCGCTGGGCGGAAACCAATATATCAATTCATCTGCGATTGGCGATTACGCGGATTATTTGACGAAAGAGCTGATTCCGCTGGTGGATAAAGAATTTCGCACGCTGGCGTCGCGTGATCATCGCGGCTGTTTTGGTAAATCATCTGGCGGTTATGGCGCGATTATCCATGGCATGAAATATTCAAAATATTGGGGTGCCATCGCGAGTCATTCCGGCGATGCCTATTTTGATTTTGTGTATATGAGCGATTGGCCGCGCACACTCACCGAGCTCACCAAACATAAAACAAAGAAGCGCCTGAAGGGCGCGATTGACGTGCTGCTGGAGGAAAAAAATGCGGCGGCTGGGTTGGATGATGGTCGCGTTAAAAACTTTCTCGCCCATGTCTGGCGGGAGGAGCGGTTAAGCGAAAACGAAGGTCATGCGCTGATGTTGATTGCGATGGCGGCGACCTATGATCCTGATCCTAAAGCGCCGCTCGGATTTCGTCTGCCGTTTAACCTTGAGACCGGTGAACGCATCGAGGCGCGCTGGAAAAACTGGCTCAAACATGATCCGGTTAACCTGGTCGACAAATACAAGACGCAGCTCAAATCACTGCATGGCATTTTTATTGATTGTGGTTGGCGCGACCAATATCACATTCACTACGGCGCACGCATTTTATCAAAGCGCTTGAAGCTGGCCGGCATTCCACATTGCTACGAAGAATTTAACGACACGCATTCAGGGGTTGATTATCGGATGGACGAAAGCTTGCCGTTTTTGGTTGATGCCCTCAAAGCGTAACCTGCGCCGAGCCTGCCAATGTCGTCGGCCATGCTCGGCGTTTTAGTGATTTTTTAGTGGTAGTGCGCGGCAGCATGTTCGGCATCGTCCGGCCATGCGGGATGCACCATCTCGCTATCCGCATTCGCGAATAACGGCGCGCCGCAGTCATCGCAATGCTCAGCGTCAAACATGCCTTCCGGCGTGATGATGTTGCCGACTTTGCATTCTCGTAGCACGCGAATGATTTCGCTTTCATCTTCTTCTGCCGAAAACACCGGCCAGATCGAGCCGTGTACTACGTCGCTTTGGCCGGGCGTGATGAAACTAATGCGGAACTCTGTCACCGCTTTTTCGCCCACCGCTGCGACCACGGCATTAACTTTTTCAGGTTTGACTTTCAGGCTGGTTTCTAAAAATGCGACGGCGGATCGGATCGCGTAGGGGCGCACTCGGCGGTCTGCCTCACGACAACTCACGAAATACGCATCGGGCAGCAAACATTCGAATTCACAGCCGGGCAAGAGGCC
>JAYVYF010000200.1:0-4162 GCA_043784585.1 Burkholderiales bacterium | reverse complement strand
CGGATACAAAGCGATTCATCAATCAGCAATACATCGGTGGCTTCACCCAATCCCTGCTGCATGAGGAACGAAATAAGGTTGCCCGATTCAGATGATGCTTCCATAGCCTCGTTGATACGCATCCGATTGAGCAGTTTTTTGTCGATGCGGCCCCGTACGGTGGAGTGAGACGCCATGACTTCGATAAAGCGTTGCGCTTCCAGCATGATGACTTCCGTCGGCACTGCCGCGCGGATCGTGGCGGAGCGCGGCGCGTTGGATAGCAGTGCCATCTCACCCACATAATTTCCGGCGGCCACATATGACAGCACAATCTCTTTGCCGGCGATCTGCCGCGAGACCGTCACCGAGCCGCGGCGGATCAGATACAAGCCGTCGCCGGGATCGCCTTCGTTGAATAACGTTTCGCCTGACGCGTAGGACTTGATTACCGCTGTGTTCACCAGATAATCCACCTCATCCTCACGAATGGTCGGCGAGAGGTATTGGCGAATCGCTCGCTTCATCATGACAGTATCAAGGGTGCGGCGAACCGATTCCACCGACGCCAGCAGCTTCAACATTGAGCGACGCGGGGTTTCAATAATCAAGGTACGTTTTTGCGCCTTGATGGTGGCGGTGCGGCGACGTCCCGAAATCAAACCCAGTTCGCCAAAAAACTCGCCTACCCCCAGCTGAAAGGCCAGCATATTGCCTTCCGAGGTAGGTGTTTCGACAATCACGCCGCCCTCAACAATCGCGTAAAAAGAATTGGAGTAATCGTTGCGCGCGAATACAACGTCGCCCTCAGCCGGGCGAATTATTTCGCTATCGAGCAAAAATTCGCGAAGCTGTAACGCGGTAAGTCCCGACAGCAACGGCACGTTGCGCGCGATGTGTGCGACCGCTTCAGAGACGGTGGTGATTTTGACGTTTTTAAATTTTCCGCGCAGTATCGGCTCATCCGCAGGTTCAACATCATTGCCCAGGATATATTCGACCACTTCGTAACCTTGATTCATGGCCTGCTTGATCAGCGGATAGCCACCCAGCGCGCCGACAATATACAGGCCCGGCACATTTGATTCATAGTGAGACGATAACGCCGGCACGGCACCGGGATCAGCGGATGGAAATTTCACCCCAAAACTTTCCACCAGCTTGCGCGGCGGGGTTGCCCCCAAGCGCGCGATGACGCGGTGGCAGGCAATATTTTCTACGCCGCCCGGCGTTTTGGCAACAAATAGTGCGGGGCAGGCCGCGTCGGCCGCAGTATCGAGTTCAACGCGTTCAGCTTTGGTGCCGTAGCGACATTCCACCTTGCCGTCTTTGACGGCGGCAAGAATGGCCGAAAGATTGCCGTCTTTGCAGCGCGTAAATTCATCATTGCGATTGACCATGATGACGCGATTGTTTTTCGACAGTGCTATCGCGTTTTCGATCGCGGCATCGCCCGCACCCACTACGATGATGGTTTCATCCGAAAATTCATCAGGGTCGTTCAATTGATATTGCACCATCGGTAAATCTTCACCGGGCGCACCGAGTTTGCGCAAATTACCCTGCAGGCCAATCGCCAAAATAATGTGCGCCGCTTCAACCGTCGCGCCGCTCGCCAGAGTGATGATGAAGTTTCCCTTGGTGCCGGTCACGGCGGTCACCATGGATTGATAACGAATATTGACGCTGTGTTTGGCGAGCTCGTCGTCCCATTTTCCCAAAATATTTTCGCGCGTGCCTGCGCCAAAACTCATTGGGCTGCGCAGCGGCAGTACGCTCGGCTCGGCCATCACATGCTTGCCTTTTTGATACTTGTAAATCGTATCGGCAAAGTGCCGCTCGCCCTCAAGCAAAACGTGCGTAACTTTTAGTTCCGCCGCATGTGCCGCCGCCGACAGCCCGGCGGGGCCGGAGCCAATAATGGCTATTTCGAAGCGTGTGCTGATCGATTCACTCATAGGTTCACCATTTAAGTTTTGTATTTTCGTGTTACCTGACCAGCGTTGCGCGCACATCGCGAAGTCGCGCGATAAATTCCTGCGGCTTGTAACGTTCATCGTTTGCCAGAGAAATATTGAGCTTGCGCAGATTGTCGTTAAAGTTCGCCGTGTTGCGTAGCCCGCCTTGCTTGCCCAGAAAACTGCCCACACTCGAAATCGCCATTGCCGCTTGTTCAGCCGCCGCGTAATCGCTGTAGTAGCCGCTCAAACCATCGTCTACCAGCCGCAGGGCAATAGCCCGTATGGTATTGATGTCGAGCGTACGTTCAGAAATCAGCGGTACCAAATCAGCTGCTACTTTCTTGAGCGCCATCGCTTCAACCCGCGCATCGCCTTCGCCCGCCACCGCGCGATGCAGTTTGCGGGTCTGGTTACTGATGCGCTCGCCCGCGTTGGCATCCAGCGCAAAGGCTACCGCGCGCAGCATCAACATATTTGAATCGTTTAGCCGTACTAAGCCGGGTGCCACGCTGGGCCCAAATGCGGTTTTGGGTTTCCAGCGGCCTTCCGACATGGGGTGGTGGCAAGCGTGACAATCGAACAACACCAGCTCTGGAAACAAGCCATCGCGCCCCTGCTTTTCGTCCACCAGAATATCCATGCTGTCCGTCACTGCGTAGGCTTGACCAATCGCCCAGACTTTCGCGCCTTCCCACACTCTTTTGCGTTCGCTGTAGTCTTTGTCCACCACAAAATGTTTGGGCGCAATTTCGGTAAATGTATCCAGCTCAAAACTCATGCGGGGGTGGCCTGCGCCCATCAGCCGGTGGGTGACTAATTTGTCCTTGTTTCCAAAATGACAAGCCAGGCACAGTTTGGCGCGGGAAGCCGCGTCAGAGGTGGGATACAAGCCATTTTCAATATTGCGTGCATGGCTGGCGTTAGGCTCGACGTGGCTCTTGACCCACAGCTCCGCAGGGCCGTGGCAAGCTTCGCAGGTAATGCCGTCGGTCGATTTAAAGCGCTCGCCCTGTCGCTCCACTGGTATGGAATGCGCGTGACAATCGAGACAAATTTTTGATTCATGGGCGGCTTCTTTGAGTCCCAGATTGCGGGCAATTTTTTGCGATTGTGCATTAAGTAATTTGTTATAAGCCTTCGCGTGCTTGTCGGTGCGCGACCAGGTTACATATTCGTTTTGCAAAACGTTCGAATCTTTCCACCGCTTGATCGAGCCGTGACAAAGACTGGATGCGCAGGTCACGGTGCCGAGCGTCTGATGCTGAGATAGATATGGCAATGGCTGCGGTGGCTCAATCGGAGGTGCGGCTGACAGCTGCGCTAGTGCAGGGGTTATTAAAAATGTTAATACGATTGTCGGCGCTATGGGTGTCATCACCCTAACCCATGAAAGGCGTAAAAATTCGCGCGTTAACGAAATCCAACACTGTCTCATTTTTTCACCTCTGCGCTGGCTATTGTCTTCATTGAGGCGTTAGACGATTTGGGCGCGGGAATAAATCTTGCCCGCTCAATTTCGTCGGTAACGCTCCAGGGTTTACCCTCGGGTGTCATATAGAACTTGCGCATTTCGCCGGCGTTAAAGGGGCGTGCGCCGATGCGACCGAATACCGCAATTTGCCCACCGGTTTCATCCACACCACGATCACGATCCAGCCCTTTTGACAGCGCCAATGCGGGCGATGCCGTCTTGCGCCACGCAATAAGCTGTGGCTTGGGCTCTGGCGAGAACCCATAAAATTTTGGCTGTGAATCAGGTGATGTGAGCTGAACCACCTTGAGGCCATTAACCCCGTCCGCCACATACGCAAACAGCGATGCATTGGTCGAGCCCACCACCACATCGCGCGCGTCGTTCAGCGCTCCGTCCGCGTTAAAGCGCTGATATTCGCGTGGTGCGGTGGGCTTCTCAATATCGATAATAACCAAGCCATCTTTACCTGCCGCCACATAGGCATAAGTCCTTGCGGCATACACTCGCTTGGCGTCTGCGAGCGGTATTGCCGCCACCACCGCCGGGCGCTCGGGATAAGTGACATCGATGACTTCCAAGCCTTTTGCGGTCGTGGCAAAGAGATAGCGAAATTGCAACGCCGACGCGCGCATGTCGCTGACCGCCAGAGTTGACACCACCGTCGGTTTTAGCGGGTCGTTGAGGCTGAGCACCACCAAACCCGTGTCGGTGGCGATATAGGCGTAATAGCCGCCCAGCGTGATGTGGC
>JAYVYF010000199.1:0-3998 GCA_043784585.1 Burkholderiales bacterium | reverse complement strand
CGGCAGGTGCCGATCCGCGTCAAGCTGCCGCAAGCCACTCGTGCCGATCTTGCGGCGATTCAGCGCCTGCAAGTCCCGGCTAAAAATGGCTCGGTGATGCTCGCCAATATTGCTGACGTGACCATGGACAGTGGCCCAGCGCAAATTGATCGGCTGGATCGAAGCCGCCAGATCACCTTCAATGTTGAACTGGGCGTCCGCGAGCTGGGTGATGTCTTTGCTGACGCGCTAAAACTGCCAACCTTGAAAGCACTCCCGCCTGGCGTCAAAATCGCCGAGCTGGGGGATGCACAAATGATGGCAGAATTATTTAGCAGTTTTGGGCTGGCCATGCTGATTGGCGTGCTGTGCATTTTTGCCGTACTGGTCCTGCTGTTCAAAGACTTTATGCAGCCCTTCACGATTTTGGCGGCACTGCCGCTATCGATTGGCGGCGCATTTATTTTATTGCTGGTGACCGGCAAAAGCTTCTCGATGCCGTCGCTGATCGGCCTCTTGATGTTGATGGGCGTGGCCACCAAAAATTCAATTCTGCTGGTCGATTACGTGATCATGGCACGCCGCGATCTGGGCATGAATCGCTTCGATGCGTTGATTGACGCCTGCCACAAGCGCGCGCGACCGATCATCATGACCACGCTGGCCATGGGCTTCGGCATGTTGCCGATTGCGCTCGGCTTCGGTGCAGATCCCTCGTTTCGGTCACCGATGGCGGTCGCTGTGATTGGCGGCTTGATTACCTCGACGGTGCTGTCGCTGGTGGTGGTGCCGGCGGTGTACACCTATGTTGATGATCTCGAACATTTTGTAAAGCGACTGTGGAATAAGCGCCCGGGCGAGCATCAAACAAACACGGTGACACCACCAGCAGCGGCCTATCCACCCACCATCGGTGCGGATGACTGATTCGCGCGATTGCCAAGGACATGAATAATTTAAAGTCTAATATCGACGGGCATCCCAGGCATTTTTAGTGTCAAGGTGCCCGTGTATATTAGTTATTGACCGACCACAATGCAGAATAAAATTCTTAGTGCGCGGTCAACATTCGCCGCGCATGATGTACACGTTGCAGCATGGTGAAGACAATCACACCGATAAAAGCCCAGGTCCATAAGATAAGTCGGGTGTGATCCAGAATCATGAACGAGAAGCAGATAAATGCTTCCGTGCGCTCACCCAGCCCAGGCGCGTAGTGAAATGATTTGACCGAGGTATTGGCCACGGCCGCGGCAATTGATAGAAATAACGACATCGCAATGGCGATGATGCCCGCCAGCACAAGCAATTCAAAACGCGCGTCATTAAAACGAAGGGCAAGTGCCGCAATCATCGAGATTTCGACGAAGCGATCAAACGTGATATCCAAAATGGCACCGAGCGGGCTCGGCTTGGTCAGTCGTGCCAGAGTGCCATCGGCCGCATCGATCAAACCCGACAGCCACAACACCACAAAACCGCTTATGAAATATCCCGCCGCAACCAAGCCCGCTGCCGCCACCCCCACCAGCATGCCAAGCACCGTCAACGTATTGGCGCTCATTCCCACGCGCTGACATCCGTTTGCAATCGTATTGAGCAGCGGTTGAATATATTTTCGGGCGTTGGTGTCGAGCATGTGCTTATGAGCATCCGGCAATAGTGCAAATAACTTTTTAACAGCGCAGATTATGCACGGCACAGTGCGCGCGGCGCAAACCTGAACATCAATCCAGGCTTTAATTGAGCATCAGTCTGATCATAATTTTCACGCCACCGATGACAAACTTTTTGCGTCGACCTGCAATTGTTTATACAAAACGGTGGTGCTGCACAGCCCAGACGGCAGGACTGACGGGGCCAGGGACGTTAAAAGTAGTGCCGTAAACAAGATTGCAACGGAATCGCATGGCAAATAGCGCAGAGATCACATTTTGCTCTCGTGTTTAAGCGCTGTCGAGTGGCACCTTGGATCATCTACAAATCATTCGCGCGTCTGGCGGCGGCCGCCGGTTCTGGCAAACCGGTGTTGACGCGCGTGGAGTTTGAAGGCGGGCATGGCGTGACCACAACCGCAGGCCAACGTAACGCTGAGCTCGCGGCTAAATTTGGGTTCGTACTGTGAAACACCGGCGCACCTGATTTTCAGCCGGTGGCCGCTCCGAAATAATGAGCAATAAGCGCAAATAAATTTATACATTTCGGCCCGGAATCTGATGTGATTCTGGGCGGCTGCCCGACGATTAGGGGTATAACTTATTCCTGTAACCTATCGCGCCTAGCCAGCGCAGGAAACCAGCGCATCCACAGCGCTGCCACCAGCAATGTGCCCAGTCCACCCAGCACCACCGAGCCCACCGGGCCCAGCAACGCAGCAGTCGCACCAGATTCAAATTCGCCCAACTGGTTGGACGCACCGATAAAAATCGAATTGACCGCGCTCACTCGACCCCGCATCTCATCCGGCGTATCGAGCTGCACCAACGATTGGCGAATCACGACGCTCACCATATCGGCCGATCCACTCACAGCAAGGGCCAGCAGTGAAATTGCGAATACCGTGGACAGACCAAACACGATCATGCACACGCCATAGACCGCGACGGCCGTAAACATGTGGCGTCCGGCACGGCGCTGAATCGGCCAGCGCGTCAGCACAATCGACATCATCAATGCGCCAATCGCAGGCGCACCCCGCAACACGCCAAGACCCCAGGGGCCAACATGCAACACATCTTTAGCGAACATCGGCAACAGCGCTGTAGCCCCGCCCAGCAACACCGCAAACAGATCAAGCGAGATCGCCCCCAGAATCTGGGACCGCTGGCCGATGAAATGAAAGCCGGCGAATACCGTGGCCCAAGTACGCGGCTGCTCAGACCGTGGCGCTCGAGTATGGCGCACGCTCATAAACAAACCCGCCGCCGCCACGAACAAGCACGCGCAAACGATGTACACCACGTGTGCGCCAGCGACATAAATAAAACCGCCCAAGGCCGGTCCCCCAATGATGGCTACCTGCATCCCGCCAGAGCTGAAGGCGAGTGCGCGCGGCAGCATCGCTTGCGGCACCAGCAGCGGCACCAATGCTTGTTGTGCAGGCATCTGAAATGCCTTGGCCATGCCCAGCCCAACCGACATGATTAACAACAAATTACGATCCGTCCAATGGCCCAACTCTGCGGCGGTCAGCACCATTGCGATCACCGCCTCGACTGCCATGCATAGCGCCAAAATTCGCCCGCGATGCCCGTGGTCGGCGGCGTGCCCTGCGGGCAGCGTTAGCAGCAACGCAGGCAGAAATTGGCACAATCCCACCAGGCCCAAATCCCACGCACTGCTGGTGAGGGTGTACATATGCCAGCCAATCGCCACCATCAACATCTGATTGCCTGCGGCACCGGTCAGCCGCCCGCTCCAGAAACGCATGAAGATGGGCAGCTGCAATGGCGAAGTAACAAAGGCAGTGGCGGGGCTGTTCATTCGCGCATGGCGGAACACCAGAGGGGACAGAGATTTATCGGAATGTGCAAACTTCGTTATTGCGGTGCGCTAAATTGTGGCGTCACGGACGGACTGATAATCGAATCACAACAAAGCCTCAGAAAATTCGAGTGCGACTTTTGCCTACTGACTGCGCTACAAATATAAAACTTATAAAAATCTGACTCTAGCACTAGCAGACAGTTCACCGCAAAAATTCTTGTGCATATCCACTAGCGCTGAAGTTTCCGTGTCGCCAAACCGAATTATTTAGCCACCCAAAGCGCCTCAGACAAAATCGGCTGCTGCTGCCGGCGATTGTGCCCAAATAACCTTCAATCAAAAACTTGCCGGTCGATCCAAATCCCTATAAAAATGACAGATGAATAAATGTTGCGCGGTCGTTGAGCGTTATGACTTCAAGCATGATGCGATAGTCGCAGGTGCTGAACGGCCCAGAATCCGCCGGCAAATTAAATTGCAGAAAATCAGCTCTGCATTGCGTGGCCTTCCAGCTAAATACAACTGAAAATGCT
>JAYVYF010000198.1:0-5985 GCA_043784585.1 Burkholderiales bacterium | reverse complement strand
ATCCGGCGTGTAATGATAAAAATAAACGTTGGTCAGATCCTCGGTCTTGTATTGCACTTGCCCCTCAAGCGGCTGCAGGACGATGTGCGGAAGATTGGTACTCATTAGCGTATGACCGTCGCCTGGAAAACTATTGGTCTGAGCCCACGCCAGCGCTCCACCTGCGCCCGGTTTTGACTCAATAATCAGCTCCTGATTAAATTTCTTGCGAAATACCTGCTGCTGAAATCGGGCGCCTATGTCTGACTCGCCCCCGGGCGCAAAGGGCACAATATATTTGACAGGTTTGTCGGGATACGGCGCACTCGCGGGTTGGGACGCCCCTGGTTGCGTGACCACAAATGCCGTTACCCCGATTATTGCCACCGCTGCCATCAACGCCAACATTGTCCGTCGCATAGTATTATTCATTCTCGCTCCGATTAATATTTTATACATCGGCATATCGCCTCAGGCGATATCAAGATTTCACGCTTTGCCAAAATCACCCTAACACACTAAAGCGTCAGCAATTGCCTTGCCCACGTCGCTGGTGCTTGCCGTACCCCCCATGTCGGGCGTGCGTGGCCCATCTGCCAATACGGCCTCAATCGCGCGCACTATTGCGTCTGCCGCGTTTTGGTGACCCAAATGTTCCAGCATCATCGCGCCGCTCCATATCTGGCCAATCGGGTTGGCAATATTTTTTCCATATATATCAGGCGCGCTGCCGTGAACGGGCTCAAAACAACTTGGAAACTCGCGTTCTGGATTCAGATTGGCCGAGGGTGCAATACCAATTGTGCCAGTGCACGCCGGGCCTAGGTCGGACAGAATATCGCCAAATAAATTTGACCCCACCACCACATCAAACCAGTCGGGATGCTGGACAAAATGTGCGCAAAGAATATCGATATGATATTGCGATGTTTTCACGTCTGGATATTTGGCTTTCATTTCCACGAAGCGTTCATCCCAATACGGCATGGTGATGGCGATACCATTTGATTTAGTAGCAGATGTGACATGTTTTCTGCCTCGCGTCATCGCCAGTTCGAACGCGTATTTAAGAATACGATCTACGCCACGCCGGGTAAAAATAGTTTGCTGCATGACCATTTCATGCTCCGTACCACCGTACATTCGCCCACCAATACTCGAATATTCGCCCTCATTGTTTTCGCGCACTACCCAGAAATCTATATCACCCGGTTTACGATTTGCAAGCGGTGAAGCCACGCCCGGCATCAAACGCACCGGACGTACATTGGCGTACAACTGGAACTCGCGACGAATCGGAATCAACAATCCCCACAAGGAAATATGATCGGGCACCGTCGGGAACCCCACCGCGCCAAGATAGATGGCGTCGTGATGGCGAATTTCGGCAAGCCCGCCTTTTGGCATCATGGCACCGTGCTGGAGGTAGTAATCACAGCTCCACGGCTTTTCATCGAACTCAAAACCAACATCAAATTTGCTGCCCGCCGCCTCCAAAACCCGCAGTCCTTCCGGCACCACTTCTTTGCCAATACCGTCACCGGCGATAACCGCTATTTTGTGTGTCTTCAACATGACTCCTTGCGCTAAATAGATTTCAACTAAATTGAACTGTAGCCATCATGCACGAAAAATAAATTCCGCATGATTTGCGAACGTATCGACTCTAATTTGAACGCAAGAGACTCTGTGCCATTGACATATTTTAGGCTTGGACCTGAAATGACGCGCAAGTGCGCAAGTGTGCAGCACCAACCTGGATTAGCGTGCTGCAAGCGGGATCGGATCCATCAGTGTTGTCGACAAATATCATACCTCAAGCGTCGCCGGTAAGCGTGGCGGCGGGCGAAGCTATTGCTACTTCATATCCGCCGTCGGCTTTAACCCCGAAAGGCTTATGCCTTCGCAGGGATCTTTGCGGGCAACACGCGGCGTGAACCACACATAATCAAATGGCTCGGCCTCGTTGACGATGCTATCAATGTAGTCACGCGGCGACGTTTGTGCGGCAACGACCTCGATGAAAGCGACCACTGCGATTTCGGAGTTTGGTGCGGCCGTTTGCAAATAGAGCGGCACTGCCCGGTCCCGTCTGACGTGGCCGCGCCCCGCAATCAGCACTGCACCCGATGGCTTGGCCGCCAACATCGCACCGGCCATGATCGCATCGCGTGCGCGCTGCACATTCCCCATCCCGGATGCCATTGAATCGGGTAGCTGCCCACAATGTCCTTCAAGCAATTCTTCCTGCAACGCATTATTCCGCGCGGTGTTCCATGTATTCGTAAAAAACTCATCCGCAAATTTGACCGGGGAGGCTTTCAATCCCAGTGAAAAAATCTGCCGCCCATCACCACGCGACAAATTCGCTGCGCGTAACCGAAGCTTTTGCGAAATTGCAAAATCTACAATCGGCCTGTATTGATCCCAGCCCCAGCCTCTGCGATCGAGCTTGCCGGCGTCGGCAATGGCATCGGCCGTTGGATTAGGCAACATCATTGCCGCATCAATCGTCGCCTGGTTCTCGATATCAAATTGTTCCATCGCCACAACACGTGTAGACGCACGCTGCTGGGTCATTGCGTTTAAGATCGCCAACTGTAGGCGGTGGTGATCCGGATTGTCGTGCGTCTCACCCAGCAAAATAAATCGCTTGCTGGCCAATTCGGCGTTTAAATCGGCTTCAGAAATCCAGCGTTGCTGTTTCACTGCCCATATTTTTCCCACCAGCACATGATTGATATCAAGTGTTGACAACCAGCTATCGACGGGCACCGGAGCGGGAGCGGGAACAAGAGCAGGAACACTCGATATGGCGCAACCCGCCGATAGAAAAACCGTGGCGATACTTGCCAGTAATGCCAACACAAAAATTCTCGGAAAAGACAATTTTGAAATCATTTTATAAGCCCGGTTTTCGTAAATTATCTGCCAGTTTAGCGACACCGCATGCAGACGCGGATCAAAGCCAAGTAGTTGCCTGGCATCCGCTAACGCAATTCACTTTGAATGGAATGCTTTGGCCTGCCACCCGGCCAAAATCGGCTTGCCTTGCGCGGTTAAACGCCAGTGGCAAAAGTGGTGCTCTCAACCCAAGTGCTTGGTGACCAGCTGCCGTCAACCGGCAGGCAAGGTTTCACTCGTTACGGTGCGCGCTGATGCAGAATTACCGCTGGTCAATGTGGTTGAAATTTGAACAAATGAATATAAACCGCCTCGTAATACGGCCGCGATTCACTTTATAGCTCGGCCGGGATTCGCCCTAATAGCGGCATATGGACATATGGGGTCAGGGCATATGGGGTCAGAGGGCATATGGGGTCAGAGAGGGCATATGGGGTCAGGTCTTTTATTATCATATTTCTCAAAAGTTTTAAGAATAAAATAAACTTCAAATGCGATAGTAAAAGACCTGACCACTGCTTGTGCTAGAAATCTGGCATTGCCAATTTTATCAAACGCCTTTTTTTAGAAGTTCCAAATACTCAGATATACGAGAACGAATTTCGGGGGCAGTGGCCTTAGCAGCAAGACTCGGAAGTATAGAATCACTAATCCGGGCTTTTCTCTCTATCGAGAATATTGATGAAGTTGCTTTTAAGGCCGCTTGTTGATCCGAGCCCAGCACAATATCCGCAAGCATTTTTCTGTCTTCAAATGAACCAACTGTGCCCAGCGAACTTATTGCCTGCAATCGAATTTCTGGTGTTTTTGAATCTAAGTATTCACGTGCAAATGTAGCAGCTTTTTCAGCCGCGACAGCTTCTCCTAGGAACTCTCTATGCCATTGACCCCAAAGCGCGGCTAAGCGTAATCGAGTAGTAATAGACCTAAGTGTTTTCCAATCAAATTGCGGATAATTTGCCTCAGTAACACTCCAAAGGGCGTCGATTGTAGGCAGGAATTCTGGCTTACCAAAATTTTTGTACATCAACGCAAACGCGTCGTTTTGAATTCTCTCATCATTCATAAACTTAAGGTAAGTATGTAGAACTTTAAGGTCATTCTGCTCTCCTTCAACGAGCTTCGCTATTTTCTCAGTCGATAAAACTTGCCGATTATTTACAAAAAATCGGATTGGAATATCGTCAGGTGGAATACTCGATCTAATAATTTCCAATTCCGGGGAATTGTTCACTGCTAACGTTTTTGCATCGAGCCATTTAATGTCTAGCTTTTTTCCTTGAGTAGGCCTTTCTCCGCGCTTACTTATTATTGGTGAGTACGCAACAAAAATTTGATCCGCAGATACTTGCGAAGTAGCATGTGTCAAGGAAAGAAAAACTCGCATCTCCAGTAAAGACGGATTCTCAGTACATATCGCGTTTTCGTAGGTCGCAGCAATATTGCCATCTGGTGACGTAACGCGATAAATTTCTTCGGTTGTGCAACCAGCAGCAGGCGATGAACTTCCTTTAAGAATAAAACCCGCGCCTGCAAGAAGGATTAAAGAGCATCCAACGCTAATCAACTTCATCATGGAAGAAACCAGTCTAGCACACATGGGGTCAGGTCTTCCATTATCACATTTCCACGGCATATGGGGTTAGGTCTTCTAGCATCATATTTCTAAAAAGTATCAAGAATAACATAAACATCAAATGTGATAATAAAAGACCTGACCCCTGCTTGTAAGTGCTTGTAAGTAACAAACCAAACATTAGTATTTTCCATAAACTCGGCATTTATTAAAGTAAACTTTTTTTCATCAATTTGACAAGCTGGGGTCGACAAGCTGGGGTCAGGTCTATCATTATCACATTTGATGTTTATTTTATTCTTAATATTTTTGAGAAATATAATAGTAAAAGACCTGACCCCAAATATCCTCGCGAAGTGACGTGATAGAGCGCGCCGGTGAATTCTAATCTTAGGGGTCTGGCCATGATTCAACTATTATAACATGTTGAATGTGATAATGAAAGACCTGACCCCGTGACCCCGCCGTGACCCCGACTTGGATGTGACTGCTGCCACCGCCAAAGACCGAGGCTGCGTTAGCCAGCAACTGCTTCTTCCAGTCGCTGATTTGGTTGGGGTGAACTTCGAACGGTTTGCACAATTCGGCCAGCGTCTTGTCTTCACGTAACGCAGCCAATGCTACCCGCGCTTTGGAGTCGGCGCTAAGCTTGCGCCGCTGACGTTGGGCGACGGCTGATTTCTTCTTGAGCATGTAAAACTCCTTCTCGCCAGACCGTCCTCGGCCGAGCATTAAACCCAGAGTTTCCACTTAAATGACTGTACGAATTTGCGAAGTCACTTCTGTCAGAATCAACAAGCTCTTATGCAAAACCAATCCCAACGCCATTCCCCCGCCATCCGCTACAAACTACCCCACCCGCCCACCGTTAATAAACGCTTATAACAAACTGCGCTTATCTATCCCCCAACCGCACTTGCTACTTTTGCCTTCACCGCCGCGACATCTATATCCATCACTTCAAACCGTTGTGGCAGTGATTCGATGCCCTCAAAACCCGCCGGTCGCATCGGTTTATGACCGAGCGCCTCCACGAGGCTGGCTTCAAATTTCGCCGGCAATGCGGTTTCTAGACATATCATTGGCACGCCCGCTTCCCGATGTTGTTCCGCAACACGAAGCCCGTCTGCGGTGTGTGTGTCGATCTCAATTTTGTAATGTTCCCAAACATGACGAATGGTGCGCATGCGGTCAGCATGGGTGCTGGCGCCTGAGATAAAACCGAACGCCGGTAGACGCTTCCAGTACGGGCAGTGGCTGATATCAAAACCACCCTCCTGATCCACCTTACGCATCAGTTCGCGGACGACAGCGGGATCACGCCACACCAGGTCCAACAGGAAACGTTCAAAATTTGAGGCCTTGGAAATGTCCATCGAAGGGCTGGAGGTTTGGCGGGTCTCAGTGGTTTTACGGGGGCGATATTGGCCGGTTTTAAAAAACTCGTCCAATACATCGTTTTCATTTGTCGCCACAATCAGGTGTTTGATCGGCAGCCCCATCATGCGGGCGATATGGCCGGCGAG